>WFXX01000189.1 GCA_015490395.1 Gammaproteobacteria bacterium
GATCCCCGTGGCATCGTGCTTCGGGAGCTGCGCCTCCGCCGGCCCCCGTGGCATGGGCGGCTCCGCCTCGGATGCTTCCGGGGGGTCTTGGTCCGGCTACCTCGGGTCGCGCCGTAGACAGAGGGCCCTTGGGATCCCAGCCGTGGGCAGCGGGACCGGGGCGCCGGCGGCTTGGCCGTTGTTGGCCGCGGGAGCCTGCCGTCATTGGGGTCGGGGCCTGGGTGTCCGCCAGATGATGGCGGTGCTTGCCGGCCTGCCTCTGGGTGCTGCCGGCAGCGAGGGTCATGCGGTAGCGGCCGTAGGATCGTTGGCCGTGGTGGTGGCCGGGACCAGTTGCTGGCTGGAGCGGTCGCGGAGGCCATGGGCAGGGTCACTGGGCCGGATCGCTCAGGCGCGCTGCGTCAGCGGAAGGGCATGACAGCTGCGCTGATGCCTTTTGTCAGCTTGTTGGCTTGTTATCCTGCTCGGGCCGATACGCGTGTGCCCCAGGGGCTTGCGGGGGCTGGCCGTGGAGGCGTCAGCCGGCGCTGCCTCCCGCCGGGATCTGGCGGGGCCAGGCTCGTGTTCCCAAGAGGCGGTGGCGAGCCCGATTCCGGCGCAGGAGGATGGCGAAAGGTGCCCGAGCCCGAGGACTCTGGCACGCAGGACCTCGGGCCCGGAGGCGGTTGCCGCGCAGGGGGTACTCCCTCTTGCGTGGCGGGCCTCTCTGGGAGCTCCCGGCACAGTTAGGCCTCCATGGCTTGCTCCCGGCCGGCAGTCTGGCCCCCGTGTGACCGGGCTAGCGAAGCGGCCAGCGGGGCAGAGACCTCCCGAGGGCGCGGACTGTTAAGTTAAGAGGTTAGCGGATCAGGGCCTCAGGGCCACTCGATTCAGGGGAATCAGGCGTTGCGGGCGACGGCGTGGCAGGCAAGGCCCCGCAGGGGATCAGCCTCCCCGCCCCAGGGGGCGAGGGCCTCCAGGGCCTCGAGGAGGAGCTCCCTAGCCCGCTCGCGTGCTCCCTCCAGGCCGAGGAGGGCCGGGTAGGTGGGCTTGTCCCGGGCGGCGTCTGCCCCCGCCCGCTTGCCCAGGGTACGGGTGTCCCCGGTGACGTCCAGGATGTCGTCGCGGATCTGGAAGGCCAGGCCCACGCACTTGGCGTAGCGGTCCAGGCGGCTGAAGCGATCTGGGTCCAGATCGGACGCCGCCTGGGCCGCCAGGCGCACGGCGGCGCGGATGAGGGCGCCGGTCTTATGGATGTGCATATCCTCCAGTTGGGCTAGGTCCAGCTCTCGGCCCTGGGCGGCGAGGTCGATGGCCTGGCCACCGGCCATGCCGCGGGAGCCCGCGGCCAGGGCCAGCTCGGCGATCATACGCGTGCGCACGCCCTCGCCGGCCTGCAGGTCCGGATCGTGAGCCAGGACGTAGAAGGCCAGGGCCTGGAGGGCATCGCCGGCCAGGATGGCGGTGGCCTCGTCGAAGGCCCGATGGCAGGTGGGGCGCCCCCGGCGCAGGTCGTCGTCATCCATGGCCGGCAGGTCATCGTGCACCAGGGAGTAGCCGTGGATGAGCTCCACGGCGCAGGCGCAGCCGTCCACCCCGGCGGCGGACACCCCCACGGCCTGGGCGGTGGCGTAGACCAGCAGGGGACGGATGCGCTTCCCGCCCCCCAGCATGGCATAACGCATGGCTCGATGAAGTCGGGCGGGGTGGATGGCCTCCCCGGGCAGCCAGCGTTCCAGGGCCCGCTCCACCCGGGCCCGCCAGAGCGGGGCGTGCCGCTCCAGGCTGGCGAACCAGGCGGGGGCTTGCTCCGGCAGGTCTAGCTCAGCGGGGGCCATCGGCGGCATCGTCCGGGAAGGGCCGGGTCTCCACCCCCTCTTCCGTCTCCAGGAGGAGACGCACTTTCTGCTCGGCCCGCCGAAGGGCTTCCTGGCAGCGCCGCGTCAGGTGCACGCCCCGCTCGAAGCGGCGCAGGGACTCCTCGAGGCTCAGGTCCCCCTGCTCCAGGGAGGCCACCAGCTCCTCCAGCTCCTGCAGGGCCGCCTCGAAATCCAGGCCCTCCGGCCGCTCCTCCGTCATCATCGCTCGCCCTCATCGCCCGAGGGGCCCACCTTAATGCCCGTGGGGGAGACGGTCAACGCGCGCCAACGCGTGGGAGGGGCCTGCCAGGCTTTGACCTCTCGGCGGGGCGTGGGCTAGCCTCCCGCTCCCGTGCGCCGCCCGGGTGCGGCGCGCTAGTCGAGAGGGATCCCAGCATGGAGCTCAAGGGCAGCAAGACCGAGGCGAACCTCAAGGCCGCCTTCGCGGGGGAGGCCCAGGCCAACCGGCGCTACCTCTACTTCGCCGTCAAGGCGGACGTGGAGGGCTACAGCGACGTGGCCGCGGTCTTCCGCTCTACCGCCGAGGGCGAGACGGGACATGCCCACGGGCATCTGGAGTACCTGGAGCTGGTGGGCGATCCGGTCACGGGGCTGCCCATCGGCAGCACCCGGGACAACCTCAAGGCGGCCATCGCCAGCGAGACCTACGAGTACACGGACATGTATCCGGCCATGGCCCGCACCGCCCGCGAGGAGGGCTTCGAGGAGATCGCCGACTGGTTCGAGACCCTGGCCAAGGCGGAGCGCTCCCACGCCCACCGCTTCCAGAAGGCCCTGGACTCCCTGGAGGACTGAGTCGGAGGGATGCGCCGGCTCACCCGCGCCGAGCTCTACGGCCTGGAGGCTTACGCCGAGGCGCGACCCCAGTTCCGGGCCCGGGTGCTGGCGCACAAGCGCCGGCGCCGTTTGGAGCTGGGTCCGCATCTTTCCTTGCACTTCGAGGATCGGCTCACCGTCCAGTACCAGGTCCAGGAGATGCTGCGCGCGGAGCGGCTCTTCGAGCCGGAGGCCGTGGAGGCGGAGCTCGAGGCCTACAACCCCCTCATCCCCGACGGGGACAACTGGAAGGCTACTCTCATGCTGGAGTATGCAGATCCTGTCGAGCGCCGAGAGGCGCTGCGCCGCCTGGCGGGGGTGGAGGACCGGGTTTGGGTGCGGGTGGGGGATGCCCCGCCGGTATACGCGGTGGCCGACGAGGACCTGCCACGGCGTACCCCGGAGCGAACCTCGGCGGTGCACTTCCTCCGCTTCCAGCTCGATCCGTCCCGGGTGCGGGCGGCCCGGAAAGGTGCGCCCCTGGCCTTGGGGGTGGACCATCCTGCTTACCAGGCCTGCTGCGACCCGGTGCCGGAGTCCCTCCGGGAGGCCCTGGTGGAGGACCTGGCGGCGGACCTGGAGCCGCCCGCGGCCTGAGGAGCGGCAAGCCTGGGGCCTTTGGCTCCGGCACGCGGCTTGAGGTCGGGGCTGGCCTGCCGGCTCGGGCCCGTGACCGATGGGCGCCGCCGGGGTCGTCCCCAAGGGAGACGGCGAGGAAGGACGTGCCAGGCCCTTGCGGGAAGGCCTCAGCCCGGCGCCGGGGCCCGTCGCCGCGCCAGGCAAAGCAGGGCCCGGTAGGGCGGGGATCCCGGCTCGCGGCAGGGGAAGATGGTCCGCTCCAGACGATCCACCGCGAAGGCGTCCTCCAGGAGGGCTCGCAGCTCTGCCGGGGACAAGCGGTTGGGCGGCCCCTCCTCCCGGGTCTCCTCCTCGCTGAAGCACTTGAGCAGCAGGGCACCGCCGGGGCGCAGGAGGCGGGCCACGTGGGCCGTATAGGCCGGGAAGCCCTCCCGGGGTAAGGTGTGGAGGCAGCCCCGGTCCAGGATCAGGTCGAAGGGGCCACGGAGGTGGCTATCCAGGATATCGTCCTGGACCAGCTCCAGGGTCACCCCGGCTTCCCGGGCGCGGCGGGCAGCGTGCTCGAGCGCCGCTTGCGCGATGTCGCTGGCCGTGACCCGCAGGCCCCGCCGGGCCAGGGCCACCGCCTGGGTGCCCGGTCCGGCACCCAGGTCCAGCGCGCGCATGCCGGGGCAGATCTCCCCTGGGAGCGCCTCCTCCAGGAGGCGCGCGAAGTCCTCGTCCAGCTCCGGGTGGTACCAGGGCAGCTCCTCCAGTGGGATCTGGCGATAGCGCTCCTCCCAGCGGGCCCGGCGGGCCTGCGGGGAGGGGTCCAGGGCCTCGCCCCCGCTCACGGTCGCCTCACAGCCCGGCGTGGGAGCCGTCGCAGAAGGGGGGGTCCTGGGTGCGCTTGCACTGGCACAGGGCCACCGTCTGGCGCTCCTGGAGCTCGAAGGCCCGGGGCTCGATCCCGGTGCCCTGGTGGGAGCCGTCGCAGAAGGGCTGGTTGCGGCTGCGCCCGCAGGCGCACCAGTAATAGGTGCCCGGCTCCAGGTTCAGCACCTTCGGCTCCTTGGCGGCGATCACAGGCTCGCTCATGGCGGTGCTCCTCCTCTTGATAAGGTCCTGTAGCGCCCCCAGCTTAGGGTAAGCGTGCGGGAGGCGGGAAGCGCCCGCGCCGCAAAGGATCGTTCTCCGCGGGGAAACGAGGCCGTGAAGCGCTTCAAGCTGGACGTCTACCGGGCCTTCGAGCGGGTGGTGGCGGCGGTCTCTGCCGCCATCCTCCTCATCATCGCCGTCAGCCTGGTGGTGGGTGTGGTGCAGCTGGTGGCCACCATGGCCGGCATGCTGGCCAACGAGGCCCTGGGCAAGGACTACCTGGACCTCATCTCTCGGGTCCTGACCCTGTTCATCCTCATCGAGCTCTCCCGCTCCCTGGCCGAGTACTTCCGGGTCAAGCGGCTACGCTTGACCTTCATCACCGATGCGGCCATCGTCTTCGTGCTGCGCGAGATCATGATCCAGCTCTTTGAGCACAAGCTCCCCAGCGGGCAGATCTACGCCTTGAGCGTGCTCCTGCTGGTGATGGCTGCCCTGCGCCTGCTCTTTCACTGGATGCACGTGCAGCAGTCCCGGGAAGGGCGCCAAGGCGAAGGGTGAGCGCATCGCCCCTGATTCTCTCGTGGCATTTCTGGCACAATGGGCCCCGTTTCCCCGGAGGGCCTACCGATGGAGATCCTGCTCGCCAATCCCCGCGGCTTCTGTGCCGGCGTGGACCGCGCCATTCAGATCGTAGACCGGGCCCTGGAGCTGTTCGGCGCCCCGGTCTATGTGCGCCACGAGGTGGTGCACAATCGCCACGTGGTGGAGGGGCTTCGGGCTCGGGGGGCGGTCTTCGTGGAGGAGCTGGCGGAGATCCCCGGGACGGTGCCCCTGGGCACGGTGCTCATCTTCAGCGCTCACGGCGTGCCCCGCAGGGTGCGGGAGGAGGCAGCCCGGCGTGGCTTCCGGGTCTTCGACGCCACTTGCCCCTTGGTGACCAAGGTGCACCTGGAGGTGGAGCGCTACCGGCGGGACGGGCTGGACGTGGTGCTGGTGGGCCACGCCGGCCACCCGGAGGTGGAGGGCACCCTGGGGCAGTGGGTGGACGAGCCCGGTGGGCCCCGTATGCACCTGGTGCAGGGGCCGGAGGATGTGGAGGCCGTGGTCCCCCGTGATCCGAGCCGGCTGGCCTACGTCACCCAGACCACCCTGTCCGTGGACGACGTGGCCGAAGTGGTGGAGGCCCTGCGCCGCCGCTTCCCGGCCATCCGGGGGCCGCGCACCGATGACATTTGCTATGCCACCCAGAACCGCCAGGATGCTGTCAAGGACCTGGCCCGCCGCTGTGAGCTGGTGCTGGTGGTGGGATCGCCCAGCTCCTCCAATTCCAACCGGCTCCGGGAGATCGCCGAGCGGTGCGGGGTCCGCGCCCATTTGGTGGACGGGCCGGAAGAGATCGACCCGACCTGGCTGGCCGGGGTGCGCCGGGTGGGGGTGACTGCCGGGGCCTCGGCCCCGGAGGCCGTGGTGCAGGCGGTGGTCCGAGCCCTCCAGGGGCATGGCGGCTTCCTCCTGCGGGAGCTGGACGGCCGCCGGGAGCAGGTCCGCTTCACCCTGCCCCGGGCCCTCGCCGCCCGCTGAGCCTCACCCTCCCCGGATCGAGGATGGCCCGGGGTGGCACGAACCAGATAAACGTGCTACCATGCCCTCGCATGCCGGGTCCGGCAAGCGGCCGGGCCCCCACCCACCAAGCGAGGAGGACGGATCCATGGCCTGCGATCTCACCGTCTATCGTCGGGCAGCCCGTGCCACCGCTGCCTGGCAGCGGCTTCTGGAGGAGGAGCGGCGGCGCCGCCTGCGCCAGAGGGCCGCACGTAGGGGACTACGGGTGCTGCACTCGTCTACCACAAGCTGACGTCGGTCGTGAGCCTGCAGCCGGGGGGTTGCCCAGGGAGGGCCGAACCCGGAGCCCAGGAAGGGCGTTGGGGGCCAGGGAGGCCCCTTTCTTTTGGCTGTTAGCGACCGAGGGAGGGGGCAGGGGCCGATGCCCAGGGGCGTGCCGGGCCGCTTCCGCAGCAAGGTCTGGCAGGTGACGAGAGCTTGGTCGGGGTGAGAGGATTCGAACCTCCGGCCCCCGCCTCCCGAAGGCGGTGCTCTACCAGGCTGAGCTACAC
>WFXX01000190.1 GCA_015490395.1 Gammaproteobacteria bacterium
CCCGCCGCTCCAGCTCCTCCACCCCCTCCTCGTCCAGCTCCCGAGCACGACGCCAGTCCCCATACAGATCCTCCACCTCACGAGACTGGGCCGAGGCGGCCTGGGACTCCAGCCACGGGGTGCGGTCGTAGTCCTGAATGCCACTTTTGTTGGCATCCTCCATCTCCAGGAGGGTACGGCGCTCCAGGCAGGTGGCCTCCTCCCGGCGCCCGGCCCGCCAAAGGGCATGGAGCTCGGCAGCGCGCTCGCCAAAGGGGGAGCTCAGGCGACCCGCTCCAGGAGCGGGCCGCGGACGGGCCTGGCGGAAGGGGCGCACCGCCTCTTCCAGCGCCGCCTCGGGCGCCGTCAGGGCCAGGCCCCAGCGCCGGGCGAGCGCCCCAAGGGCCTCGCCCGGGCGCTCCAGGAGCCGTTCGTGGGGCAGCACCCATGCCTCACCCTCCCGAAGTGCCGCCTGGGCCTCCAGGTGGTGACGCAGCCACAGGCCGGCGGCCCGGGTGCGCCCCAGGCCCTCCCGGGCCGCGCCCTCCTCTACCGCCTCCCACGGCTCCCGAAGGAGCAGCACGGGCAGGGGTTCCACCCCCAGGCGGGTCAGCACCTGCCGGTGCAGGGGAAGCAGCCGGGCAGTCAGGGCGTCGGCCACGGCCCAGAGCGGGGCACGCCCTGCGGCGCGCCCGGCCGCGCCGGCCAGGATGGCAGCCGCGGATCGGGCCCAGGGGCTGTCCAGCCAGCCGTCGGGGAGGGGCGCCAGGCGGAAGGGGTCGTCCACCAGGGCGCGGAGGAGGCTCCGGTGGCAATCCCCGAAGGGCCCCGCCTCGTCCTCCACGGGCACCCCCGCGGCCCGGAGCAGGGCGGCCAGGGCCTCCAGCCCCCCGCCAGGGGCGCCCAGGAGCAGCAGGCAGCGGGAGCCGGCCTCGGGCCGGTCCCCGAGACGCTCGTCAGGCCGCATAGGCCTCGCCCCCCACTGCGCGCCCGGGGAGCAGTGCCCGCAGCCAGTCCGCCAGGTGATCCTCCAGCATCCAGCCCGCCTCCACCCAGCGGCGCAGGCGCTCACCCTCCCGCTCCGCGGCGTCCAGGTCGTGCACCCGTGCCAGCACCGCCTCCCGCCAGGCCAGGGGGTCATTGGGGACCCGCTCCACCGGCGCGCCCTGGTAGGGCTCAAGGTCGGTGCACACCACCGGCCAACCCAGGGCCCCGCATTCCAGCAGCCGCAAGGGGCTGCGCGCTGCGTTGTAGGCGGTAGCCCGCAGGGGGAGCACGGCCAGGTCCAGATCCAGGCGCGCCAGGGCCCGGGGGCGCTCCTCGGGCGGCGGCTCCTTCACCGCCTCGCGCACATAGCCCAAGAGAGGCATGGGACAACCCCCTAGGAAGACCCACTCGATCTCCCGCCAGGTGCTACGGACCAGCTCCTCGATGAGAGCGATCTCCGCCACCTCGGCCCGGGAGCCGATCCAGCCCACCCGGGGGCGCGAGCCGGCGCGGCGGCGGCTGCGGAGCCCCCCCCACAGGGCCCGCGGAAGATGCTCCGGCAGCACCACCGTCTCGCCGGCCAGGACCCCGTAGGCCTCGGCCAGGGCCTCGGTGGGGACCAGCAGGCGGTCGCACAGGGCCAGGGCCCGGCGCAGCCGATCGTGGCTGTCGTCGGTGCCCGGCCGGGGGAAGCGGGGGTCCTCCTGGGGAGGCGCCGTGACCAGCTCGTCCACGGCACAGACGGTAAAGGGCCGGCCCGCCCGGCGGGCCTCGGCCAGGGCGTGGAGGGAGGCCTCGTCCAAGGGCTGCCAGGCCACCAAGGCCCCCGGCTCGGCCCGGCGCAGCTCGGCCACAGCAGGGGAGCGGGCCATCAGGTGCCCCTCGGCGGCGCCCGTCCGGCGCAGGAGGCGCAGCGGCCATGCCAGCCGCCGGTGAAGGCCCCTCGCCCCTTCGGGGGCGGCGTGGGCCAGGATCCGCGGCGGCCCGGGAAGGGCCGGGTCCCAGGGCGGGTCGGCCTCCACGTCGGGGGCGGCGTCCCGCCGGGTCAGGCTGAGGTGCCGGCTGAAGCCCGGATCGCGCCCCAGCACCCCGTTCCACTTCTTATAGAAAATAAGCCGGTGCCCGTCGGCGGGAGGAGGCTCCAGGCCTGGGCCCCGCCAGCCCACCGTGGCGGCCGGCTCCCATACCAGCCGCCCCCCCGCCGCCCGGAGCCGCAGGCACAGGTCCACGTCCCACAGCCGCTCGCCGAAGGCGGGATCCGGGC
>WFXX01000191.1 GCA_015490395.1 Gammaproteobacteria bacterium
GGACCGGGCGGTGCGCCGGCCCGCCGGGCCGGGGCGGCGGCTGCCCACCAGGGCCACCCAGGGGCGCTCCCGGAGGCAGCGGACCTCGCCTTGGGCGTGCAGCACCGGCGGCGGATCGGGGATCTGCCGCAGCAGGGGCGGGTAGTCCGGATCCGGGGGGACCAGGATCCGCCCGCCCCGCCGCCGGGCCCAGGCCAGCTCTGCCTCGGCGCGGCGCCAGTCGGGCCGGCTCAACCGGGCCCGCCAGGGCGGGGGCAGCCCGGGGGCCGCCTCCAGCAGGGCCCTGGCTCCTCCGGCAGCGGGCACCAAGCGGACCACGGCGCAAGGCCCCACCCCCGGCAGGCGTGCCAGAGCCAGCCAGGCGAGCAGCTCCTCGTCCGGGATCGGGGAGGCCCCGGCGGGGCCCGCCCCCTCGGGAGCGTCCATGGCGCGGCGCGTTGCCCTCCCTGCCCGTGCCCGCCGGCTCAGGGGGCCTGCACGCGGTCGCCCCGGTGCAGGGCGCGGGTGGCGTCCATGACCAGGGCGTAGCTTAGCCGCTGGAAGCTGCGGAAGACCATCACCAGACCGGCCCGCTGGGCGGGCAGGCGCACCCGCTCGCCGGTGCGGGGGTCGCGCACCCGCTCCCCCTGCCGGTAGACGGCCAGGACGTGGCCCGGCTCCACCCCGTCGGCCCGCCCCAGGTCCACGGTCACCACCTGGTGGCGGCCCACGCCGGAGAGGGCGTCGAACAGGCCCACGATGCGCCCCCGGACCCCCTCGGGGGCAGCGGCGGGCTGGAAGGTGGGCGGTAGGGGCGACTCCGCCCCAACGGGCAGGACCAGGTCCTGGGGCAGCACCTCCCGGAAGGCCCGGGTCAGGAGCAGCGTGGCCGGATCGCCCCCCTGGACCAGGCGGGCCCTGGCCAGCTCCACCACCTCGTGGCCCAGCACCTCCCCGCCCGGGCCCCGGTAGGTCCGCTGCTGGCGCAGCAGCCGATAGCGGCCGTCCGCCGCTTGGGGCAGGGCCCGCACGTAGACCCGATGGCCGGTGCCGCCCACCAGCCGGCCCTCCTCCATGGCCACCACGTAGCCGGCCCTGGCCAGCTCCTCCGGGGCGGCCACGGCGGTGCGCGCCAGGAAGGGGCGCACCGCCTCGGCGGGGATGGTGGGCACCGGCCGGCGGGTCCGGCTGACCCGCACCTGGGGGCTCAGCTTCACCACGGGCCGCCCTCGCTGCAGCTCCAGCCGAGGCTTGCCGTCCACCCAGCGCAGCACGAGGATGTCCCCCGGGTAGATCAGGTGCGGGTTGCGGATCTGGGGGTTGACCTGCCAGATGTCCGGCCAGCGCCAGGGGTCCTGTAGGAAGCGGGCAGCGATGTCCCAGAGGGTGTCGCCTGGACGCACCACGTAGCGCTCGGGATGGTCGGGCCGCAGCCGCACCGTGTCCGCCCAGGCCCGAGGCAGGGCCCACGGACCGGCCAGGAGCAGCGCGGCCACCAGTGTGGCCACCAGGAGCCGGGGGGCCGGGAACCGATGCTGGGGGGCGGTGGTCGGGACTGCCATGGTTGGGTCCTTCACTCAACTGATGGTGCAATGGCGGCCGGTGGCGCCCTGGCGGCCCGCTGGGCTAAGATGCCTAAGCTGGCGCCGCGCCGCGCCGGGCGGTGGGGCGCGGCGGATCAGGCAGCTAGTATAGACGGCCGGCTGCCGCGGATCTTGACGCGTTCCCCATTCTGGCATGGCCATCCTGCCCATCCTGCGTTATCCGGATCCTCGTTTGCGCGTGAAGGCGCAGCCCGTGGCTCGCGTGGATGCGGCGGTCCGTCGCCTGCTGGACGACATGCTCGAGACCATGTACGAGGCCCCCGGGGTGGGTCTGGCTGCCCCCCAGGTGAACGTGCCCAGGCGGCTCATCGTCATCGATGTCTCCAAGGAGCGGAACGATCCCTTGTTCTTGGTCAACCCGGAGATCCTAGAGCGGGAGGGCTCCATCCGCCTGGAGGAGGGCTGCCTCTCGGTGCCCGGCATCTACGAGCCGGTGGAGCGGGCCGAGCGCATCCGCTTCCGGGCCCTGGACCGGGAGGGGCGACCCTACGAGCGCGAGGCCCAGGGCCTGCTAGCGGTTTGCGTGCAGCACGAGGTGGACCACCTGGACGGACGCCTCTTCGTGGACTACCTCTCGGAGCTGAAGCGCCAGCGCATCCGCAAGAAGATGGAGAAGTTGCGCCTGCGGACCCTGTAAGGCCGCGGGAGCCTGCCTGGCGCGCCACGCCGCCGCCCGCCGCTGGATGCCATGCGTCTCGTCTTCGCCGGCACCCCCGACTTCGCCCGGACTCACCTGGAGACCCTGCTGGGCTCCCGGCACGAGGTGGCGGCGGTGCTCACCCAGCCAGACCGGCCCGCCGGCCGGGGCCGTCGCCTGCGGCCCAGCCCGGTCAAGGCCCTGGCCGAGGAGGCGGGGCTCGAGGTCCTGCAGCCGGCCAGCCTGCGCGAGCCGGGGATTCTGGAGCGGCTGCGGACCCTGGCTCCCGAGGCCCTCGTGGTGGTGGCCTACGGGCTGATCCTGCCCCCGGAGGTGCTGGCCCTGCCCCGGTACGGCTGCCTCAATGTCCACGCCTCCCTGCTGCCCCGCTGGCGGGGGGCCGCCCCCATCCAGCGGGCCTTGCTGGCCGGCGACCCGGAAACCGGGGTGAGCGTCATGCGGATGGACGAGGGTTTGGATACCGGCCCGGTCCTGCTTCAGCGCCGCTGCCCCATCGGTCCCGAGGACACCGCCGGCAGCCTCCACGACCGCTTGGCCGCCCTCGGGCGGGAGGCCCTCCTGGAGGCCCTCGAGGGGGTGGAGGCCGGCGCCCTGCGGGCGCAGCCCCAGGACGAGCGACTGGCCACCTATGCCCCCAAGCTGGCCCGTCACGAGGCCCGGCTGCACTGGCGCGAGGGCGCCCGGGAGCTGGAGCGGCGTGTGCGGGCCTTCGATCCCTGGCCTGGCGCCTTCACCCTCTGGGAGGGGGAGGCGCTCAAGGTGTGGCGGGCCCGGGCCCTGCCCGAGCACGAGGCCATGCCGCCGGGGACGGTGGTGGCCTCGGGTCCGGAGGGGGTGGACGTGGCCACCGGGGAGGGCCTGCTGCGCATCCTGGAGCTGCAGCGCCCCGGGGGCCGGCGGATGCCGGTGGGCCAGTTCTTGAACGCCCGTCCTCTCCGGCCGGGGTCGGTGCTGGGCCGGTGAGCGCGCGGGCGACTGGCGCGGCGGCGGGTCGGGCGGGACGCGGCGCCCAGGGGGCCGCCGCGCGGGCCCGGGCGGCGGAGGCCGTGGCCCAGGTCCTGGCGGGCCGCTCCGCCGACCAGGCCCTGGACGAGGCCCTGGTCGGCTTGCCGGCAGGGGAGGTGCCCCTGGCCCGGGCGCTCTGCTACGGCACCCTACGCTGGGCGCCGCGGTTGCGGGCCCTCGTGGGCC
>WFXX01000192.1 GCA_015490395.1 Gammaproteobacteria bacterium
CCGCCACCGCCCCGGTGACGGTGACGAGGAAATCCCGCCGTGAGCCGCCCTGACCCGCATCCTGAGGCGGGATGGCGGCCTCGCCGCCCTGGATCCGCTCCTCGCTCATGTCCTCCCTCGCTCGTCTGCCGATGGGGACCTTACGGCCGCGCCCGCTGCCGTCGTGCGCCGCAACTATAGTCGCCGCCCGGGCGACCTGCACCGCCCCCCCCGCCTCGTCGGCGAGGGGCGCAAAAAGAAGGCCCCGCCCTCACGGGCGGGGCCCCGTGCGCCGTGGCCGGACCTCAGTGCACGTGGCCGTGCTCGATCTCCTCCGGCGAGGCCTCGCGCACCGCCTCCACGCTGATGGCGAAGTGCAGGACCTGCCCGGCCAGCGGATGGTTGGCGTCGATGGTGACCTGGTCCCCGTCCACCGCCTTCACCGTCACCCGCTGCACCCAGCCGTCGGGCCCCTGGGCCTGGAACTGCATCCCCGGGAGGATCTCCTCCACGCCCTCGAAGATCTCCCGGGGCACGGTGCGGATCAGGTCCGGGTCCACCTCCCCGTAGGCCTCCTCGGGCGGGATGGTGACCGCGAAGCGCTCGCCGGGCTCGCGGCCGGTGAGGGCCTCCTCCAGCCCCGAGATGATGTTGCCGGCGCCGTGGAGGTACACCAGGGGCTCGCGCCCCTCGGAGGAGTCGATGAGCTCCCCCTGGTCATTGGTCAGCCGGTAGTGGATGGAGACCACACAGTTGTTCGCGACTCGCATGAAAAGACTTCCTCGGAATGGAAAGACGACATAGCAGGCGCCGTGTGCAACACACCGCGTCTAGAGCCAACAGTAGAGCATGGCCCCCCGCCCCGCAAGGGCCGGAGGCCTCCGCCGGGGCGGCCTCCCGCCGCATCAGCGGCTTAGCGCCGGATCCGGCGGAACCCGTGCCGGCGCCGCCGGTGCGCTAGAATCCATCCCTCTCGCCCGCCATGGCCGCCGTGACCGGGACCCCGGCCACCGCGCCTCGTCCGGCGAAGGAGGCGCCCGCCGCAGACCCGTGCCCGGCGCCGGCGCGCCGGACCCCGGACGCCGGGGGAAGGACCGGGGCCGAGGCGGTGCCGCCCTTCGTGGAGGAGCCCCGATGCCCCTGCGCCGGCGCCTGCACGCCCTCTTCGAGGACGGGCCCGCGGCCCGCTCCGGTCCGGGACGCTGGGCCAACCGCCTGCTGGCCGGCCTGATCCTGGCCAACGTCACCACGGTGGTGCTGGACACCCTGCCCGGGCTGCCGCCCGCGCTGAGGACCGCCTTCCAGCAGGTGGAGCAGATCTCCGTGGCCCTCTTCACCCTGGAGTACCTGGGGCGGCTGTGGTGGTGCGTGGAGGACCGGCGCTACCGCCGCCCCCTGGCCGGCCGGCTCCGTTACGCCCTCACCCCCATGGCCCTGGTGGACCTGCTGGCCATCCTGCCCTTCTACCTGAGCTTGTTCACCCAGACCGACACCTTGATCCTGCGCCTGCTGCGGGTGCTGCGCCTGCTCAAGCTCTCCCGCTACGCCCCCGCGGTGGAGGTGCTGGGGGCGGTGCTGCGCGAGGAGCGCCGCTCCCTGACGGTGACCTTCCTGATCCTGCTCACCGTGCTGGTCTTCGCCGCCACGGGCATCCACCTGGTGGAGCGGGAGGCCCAGCCAGAGGCCTTCGGCAGCATCCCCGCGGCCATGTGGTGGGCCGTGGCCACCCTCACCACGGTGGGCTACGGGGACGTGACCCCGGTGACCCCGGCGGGCAAGCTCTTCGCCTCCCTGGTGACCCTGAGCGGGCTGGCCATGGTCTCCCTGCCGGCGGGCATCGTCGCCTCGGGCTTCACCGAGCAGATGCGCCTGCGCCGCGAGCTGTTCCACGAGCTGGTGCTGGAGGCCCTGGACCGGGCCGGCCCCGAGGGCCGGGTGGACTGGGCGGCCCTGGAGCGGCGCGCCGAGGAGCTCGGGCTGCACCGGGCGGACCTGGAGTGGACCCTGCGCCGCATCGCCCTGCAGCGCCGCGCGCGCGGCACCAAGCCGCCCCCGCCCTGATCCCATGCTCGTGGGCTTTCAGGGTCGCTTCAGATCCGCTTCAGCGCCCTTTCAGCCGCCCTCCGCCGTAGCAGGGATCCCGAACGCGAGGGCCATGATCCGAGACGGAGGAGACGCATCCCATGACCAGCCCATCCATCGCCGAGCATCGCATCGACCGCCGCAATCTGGGCGTCGGGCAGCGTATCGTGCGCGCCGCCGTGGCCGCCGGCCTGCTGGCCGTGCCCTTCATCGGCGACCAGCCCCTGGACCTGCTGAGCCTGCTGCCCCTGGCCGCCGGGTACCCGGGCCTGACCGCCCTAGTGGGCTACGATCCGCTGCGAGACAGGGGCCCGGCGGCGGTCCGGGTGGCGGCCCCGGGGGCGGCCAACGATCCTTCCTACGGGGGGCGTCCCCTGCGGCGGGCGGCCTGAGCCGCCCCCTCCTCTCCCATCAAGGGGGCTCAAGCGGGTGGCTGAACGGACCGACAGCAGGACTGAGCAGGAGAAGGAGCGGGCGATGCACGTCGAGACACGAGCAGGCGGAGGCCCCCTCGGAGGGCCCAGGACCCCAGGACCGGCCTGGAGGTGGGCTGCAGCCTGGCGGTGCACCACGCGGAGCGGGCCCTGGAGGGACGAGCCCTGGCGGTCCGCCTCCGCCGCCGCGGCAACCGGCCGGTGTTCCAGGTGCCGGTGCAGCAGCCGCCGGGGCCGGCGCGGGTGGAGGTGGACGCCTTCACCGGGCGGGTGCTGGATCTAACCCCCGGCATCGGGGCGGCCATCGCGGGCCCCGCGGCCAACGACCCGAGCCACGACTGAGGGACGAAAGGAGACGATCATGAGCGGAGAGAGGCGGGCCTGGCCCACCCGGGTGCTGCACGCCCTGCTGGCTGTGGCGGTGGTGCACCAGCTCCTAGTAAGCCTGGCCATGGAGGAGCCCGAGGAGGAAGGCGGCCCGGAGGGCATGCTGGTCCGGGAGCTGGGCGAGGAGCTGGAGCGCGAGGCGGAGGGCGGCTGAAAGGGCGCTGAAGCGGATCTGAAGCGACCCTGAAAGCCCACGAGCATGGGATCAGGGCGGGGGCGGCTTGGCGCCGCGCGCGCGCCGCTGCAGGGCGATGCGGCGCAGGGTCCACTCCAGG
>WFXX01000193.1 GCA_015490395.1 Gammaproteobacteria bacterium
CCCCAGGGAAGCCATCGACGGGAAAGGGTCAAACAGGCAGGACGGCCCCCCTGCCCCCCGCAAGACCGCGCCCTCCCACGCCCCGGGCGCCGATCCTAGGCTAAAGCCAGGCGTGGCGGACGTCCCGCAGGAAGACTCCACCGGCCGTCACCCCGGCCACGATGAGGAAGATACCCAAGGAGAGCCCGCCGAGGGCGTAGGCCACCCCCAAGGGGATGAGGGCCAGGACCACCTCCAGATAGCCTAGGCGGTCCACCAGCAACCCCAGAAAGAACATCACACCAGCGGCCACCGAGGCCGCCACACTGGCCCGGACGCGGAAGCGGCGGCGGAAACGGTCCTCCCCCGAGAGGGCCAGGGCCCGCTCCTGCACAGCCCGGGTGCGGGCATCCCAGCCCGCCGCGGCGGCGCGCTGGGCCAGGGCCTGGCGCTCCCGGGCCAGGTAGGAGGCCCGATCCGCCTCGGCAGCCTGATAGGGCCACCACACGCAGATCCACGCCAGGAAGGCCATCGCCCCCAGGTAGGCGGCGGCCACGCCCAGCCAGCGCCAGCGGCGCCCGCGGGGCTCCAACCCCAAACGCTGCTCCAGCTCATCCCAGTCCGGCAGCTCCTTGGGGCCACCCGCTCGCGGCATCTCCGCCTCCTCCAGGCCTCCCGGGTCACGGGAAAAACCACACGCAACGGAGGCTAGCACAAGGCGGGCTGCTGTGGGGCCTCTTTAAGGGGCCTCCCCGTCCCCGGCATAGGCGGCCATGGCAGCCGGCAGGGCTGCCCCCCGCTCGATGGGCGCCCCCGCCTCGCTCAGCACGGCCTCGAGGGCGGCAAGACAATAGAGGACGTTGTGCCGGTTGCAGCCATGGCCCATGAGACCGATGCGCCAGACCCGGCCGGCCAGCTCGCCGAGGCCGGCACCGATCTCCAGGTCGAAGGCCTCCAAGAGCCGGCGCCGCACCGCTGCATCGTCCACCCCCTCGGGGATGCGCACTGTATTGAGCTGGGGCAGGCGCTCGGCCTCGGGCACCACGAAAGCCAGACCCATGGCTTCCAGCCCCGCCCGCAACGCCCGATGGTGCCGCCGGTGCCGCGCCCAGGCCCGCTCCAGCCCCTCCTCGCGGAGAATAAGGAGGGCCTCGTGCAGCCCGTAGAGGGCGTTGATTGGGGCGGTGTGGTGATAGGCCCGTCTGGTGCCGCTGCCCCAGTAGCCCATCACCAGGCTGAGGTCCAGGAACCAGCTCTGCACCGGGCGGGACCTGCCTCGGACCTTCTCCAGGGCCCGCTCGCTGAAGCTCACCGGCGCCAACCCTGGTGCGCAGGAGAGGCACTTCTGGGTGCCGGCGTAGACGGCGTCGATCCCCCAGGCATCCACCTCCACGGGCACGCCCCCCAGGGAGGTGACGGTATCGACTAGGGTTAGGCAGCCGAACTCGCGGGCCACGGCGCACAGGGTCTGGGCATCAGACAAAGCCCCGGTGGAGGTCTCGGCATGGACGAAGGCCACCACCTTGGCATCGGGGTGCCGCCGCAGCGTCTCGCGCAGCTTGTCCGGATCCACCGCCCGGCCCCAGGGGTCGTCCACCACCACGGCCTCGCCCCCCATGCGCACCACGTTCTCCACCATGCGCCCGCCGAAGACCCCGTTGCGGCAGACCACCACCTTGTCCCCGGGCTCCACCAAGTTGGCGAAGCAGCACTCCATGCCCGCCGATCCCGGCGCGGAGACAGGCAGGGTCATCGGGTTCCCCGTGCGGAAGGCGTACTGGAGGAGGCCTTTGATCTCCTCCATCAATCCGATGAAGGCCGGGTCCAGGTGGCCGATGGTGGGCCGGGCCATGGCCTCCAGCACCCGGGGGGGGACATCGGAAGGCCCCGGACCCATCAAGATGCGGCGCGGCGGACGAAAGGGGACGAAGCTCATACGATTCCTCTCCTGCAGAGGGACACCTCCGGCGTGGCCGCCGTCCAAAAAGTCTCAGCGCGTTACTATACAATCTCCTGGCCACCGGCACCGAGCCCCGAGCGCAGATGCCCGCCACGGAACCTCATCGCCTCCCAGCGCTTCCCGCCTCCTGCCTGGAGGCCCTGCGCCGGGCGCTCCCTGCGGGAGACCTGCTCACCGAGCCCGAGGAGCTGGCTCCCTATGAGTGCGACGCCCTCTCGGCCTACCGGCGGCTCCCCGGTGCGGTAGCCCTACCCCGCACCGAGGAAGAGGTGAAGGCCGTGGTGGCCGCCTGTCGGGCCCACGGGGTGCCGGTCATCGCCCGCGGGGCGGGCACCGGCCTCTCCGGCGGGGCGCTGCCCCGGGAGGACGCCGTGGTGCTCTCCCTGGCCCGCCTGGACCGGATCCTGGAGATCGACCCCGCCAACCGCATCGCCCGGGTCCAGCCGGGGGTCCGGAACCTGGCCGTCAGCCGGGCCGCCCGCCCCTACGGGCTGTTCTACGCCCCGGACCCCTCCTCCCAGGTGGCCTGCACCATCGGGGGCAACGTGGCCGAGAACTCCGGCGGCGTCCACTGCCTCAAGTACGGCCTCACCGTGCACAACCTGCGCGGGCTGCGGGTGCTCACGGCTGGGGGCGAGGTGCTGGAGCTGGGCGGGGCGGCCCTGGACCAGCCGGCCCCCGGCCTGATCCCGCTCTTCACCGGCTCCGAGGGGCTGCTGGGCATCGTCCTGGAGGCCACCCTCCGCCTGCTGCCCCTGCCGCCGGCGGCGGCGGTGCTGCTCCTGGCCTTCGGCTCGGTGCGGGCCGCGGCCCGGACGGTGGCCGGGATCGTGGCCGCCGGCCTGGTCCCCGCCGGGCTGGAGATGATGGACCGAGGGGCCACCCGGGCGGTGGAGGCCTTCGTGGGGGCAGGCTATCCCACCGAGGCCGCCGCGGTGCTGCTCTGCGAGCTGGACGGCACCGAGGCGGAGGTGCGGGCCCAGGTGGAGAGGGTGCGGGCCGTGGCCGGGGCCGAGGGGGCCGAGGAGGTCCGGGCCGCCTTCGCCCCCGAGGAGCGTGAGCGCCTCTGGGCTGGGCGCAAGGCCGCCTTCCCCGCCGCCGGCCGCCTGGCCCCGGACTACTACTGCATGGACGGCACCATCCCCCGGCACGCCCTGCCCGAGGCCCTGGAGGCCATCCAGGCCCTCTCGGGCCGCTACGGCCTAGGCGTGGTCAACGTCTTCCACGCCGGCGACGGCAACCTCCACCCCCTGATCCTTTACGACGCCAACCGTCCCGGAGAGCTGGCCCGGGCCGAGGCCATGGGCAACGAGATCCTGGCCCTGTGCGTGCGCCTCGGCGGCGTGGTCACTGGCGAGCACGGGGTGGGGGTGGAGAAGCTGGACGCCATGTGCGGCCAGTACGGCCCGGCGGAGTTGGAGCGGATGCATGCGGTCAAGGCCGCCCTGGATCCCGCGGGGCTCCTCAATCCGGGCAAGGCGGTGCCCACGCTCCACCGCTGCGCCGAGCTGGGGGCCATGCACGTGCGCGGCGGCCGCCTGCCCCATCCGGAGCTGGAGCGCTTCTGATGGAGGGCCGCTGAATGGGAGGCCGGGAGGCCACCGAGGCCCTGGCCGAGGCCGTGCGCGAGGCCGCGGCCCGGCGCGAGCCCCTGGCCCTGCGGGGGGCCGGCACCCGCCTGGCGGGCCTTCCCCCCGGCCCCCGCCGCCTGCTGGAGGTGACCGCCCTGCGGGGGGTGGAGGACCACGACCCCCGGGAGCTGGTGGCCACCGTCCGGGCCGGCACGCCCTTGGAGGCGCTGGAGGCGGCCCTGGCACGGGAGGGCCAGGGCCTGCCCAGCGAGCCGGCCCGCCCCGGCCCCGGGGCCACCCTGGGCGGGGCCCTGGCCGCCGCTGACGACGGCCCCGCCCGCCCCTGGCGGGGCAGCCTGCAGGATGCCGTCCTGGGCGTGGAGCTGGTGGACGGGCACGGGGAGCGGCTGGCCTTCGGGGGCCGGGTGCTCAAGAACGTGGCCGGCTACGACCTGTCCCGGCTCATGGCGGGGGCCTACGGGACGCTGGGGGTCGTGACCCGGGTGCACCTGCGGCTCCTGCCCCGGCCCGAGGCCGACCGCACCCGGGTGCTGGAGCTCCCCCTGGAGGAGGCCCTGGCGCGCATGCGCCGCTGGCAGGGCCGGCCCCTACCCCTGGCCGGCCTGGCCTGGGCGGAGGGCCGGCTGTGGGTGCGGCTCCAGGGGCTGGAGGCGGGCGTGACGGCCGCCTCTGCCGAGCTGGGGGGCGAGGACCCCGGGGAGGCCGAGGCGACCGCCTTCTGGACGGGCCTCCGGGACCGCCGCCTGCCCTTCTTCCGGGAGCGGGCCGGGGGGCGCC
>WFXX01000194.1 GCA_015490395.1 Gammaproteobacteria bacterium
CGGGACCCGCCCTCGCCTCCCTGCGGCACCTCGCCACCTCCAAGCCCCGCCCACGGGGCCCCTCTTGTTGTTGTTGGGAACGATGGGCGCCGAAGTCTAACGTCCCTCAGAGATGCTTGCAAGACCTCTCTCGTCGCGCAGAGTCTCTCATCATCCCGGCTGTCTCCGGCGTGCCGGGGCCGCTCCCTCAGGCTAGACTGCTGATGTCTCTAGCCTAGGAGAGCGAGAGCAGGCCGTGTATCCCAACCGATACCTGCCCCGCCGGCTGCCCGAGGGCCTGGAGGACCTGCTCCCCCTGGCGGTGGACCTGCGCTGGAGCTGGAACCACCGGGCCGATTCCCTGTGGGAGACGGTGGACCCGGTGCTGTGGGAGGCCACCGGCAACCCCTGGTTGATCCTGGCCAGCGTCTCGCAGAAGCGCTTGGAGGCCTTGGCCCGGGACTCGGGCTTCCGCCGCCGCCTGGCCGAGGCCCGTCGCCACCTGGAGGCCTACCGGCGGGCACGGACGTGGTTCGCCGAGCGGCACGGGGACGGCCCCCTGCGGGCGGTGGGCTACTTCAGCATGGAGTTCGGGCTGACCGAGGCCCTGCCCATCTACTCTGGCGGGCTGGGGATCCTGGCCGGGGACTATCTCAAGAGCGCCAGCGACCTAGGGGTGCCGGTCATTGGGGTGGGCCTGCTCTACCAGCGTGGCTACTTCCACCAGGTGCTGGACCCCGAGGGCAGGCAGCTCGCCTTCAACCCTTACAACGACCCCGCCCTCCTGCCGGTCACCCCCCTGCGCACGCCCGACGGGGAGTGGCTGCGCCTGGAGGTGGAGCTGGGCGAGGGGCGGGTCTGCCTGCGGGCCTGGGAGGCGCAGGTGGGGCGCACGCGGCTGCTGCTCCTGGACAGCAACGATCCTCTCAACCCCCCCGAGCACCGGGGCATCACCAGCGAGCTCTACGGAGGCGGGCCGGAGCTGCGCCTGCAGCAGGAGATCGTGCTGGGCATCGGAGGCTGGCGGTTGCTCCGGATGCTGGGCCTCTCCTGCGAGGTCTGTCATCTCAACGAGGGGCACGCGGCCCTGGCGGTGCTGGAGCGGACCCGCAGCTGCATGGAGGAGCATGGCCTTCGCTTCCGGGAGGCCCTGCGCTTGACCCGGGCAGGAAACCTGTTCACCACCCACACCCCGGTGGAGGCGGGCTTCGACCGCTTCGCCCCGGAGCTGGTGGCCCGTTATCTCGGCCCCTACGCCGGCCAGCTGGGCCTGGAGCTGGAGGAGCTGCTGGACCTGGGCCGGCAGCGGCCCGGTGACCGGACGGAGCCTTTTCACATGGCCTACTTGGCCTTGCGGGGCAGCGGGGCGGTGAACGGGGTGAGCCGGCTGCACGCCGAGGTCAGCCGGGGCATCTTCCAGCCCCTCTTCCCCCGCTGGCCGAGGCGCGAGGTCCCCGTGGGGCACGTGACCAACGGGGTACACGTGCCCTCCTGGGACTCCAGCGAGGCCGACGCCCTGTGGACGGAAGCCTGCGGCCAGGCCCGCTGGCTGGGCGAGCTCCAGGAGCTGGAGCCGGCGCTGCGCTGCCTCTCCGACGAGGCCTTGTGGGCCTTCCGCTGCGCCTCCCGCCGCGCCCTCCTGGAGCAGGTGCACCGGCGCCTGCTCCGCTGGAGCGGCCAGGACAGCGGCGTGCGCAGCCGAGCCTGCGGGGCCCGGCTGGACCCCAACGTGCTCACCCTGGGCTTCGCCCGGCGCTTCACCGGCTACAAGCGGCCCAACCTCCTGCTGCATGACCCGGACCGGCTGGCGGCCCTGCTCAACCACCCCGAGCGGCCCATGCAGCTGCTCATCGCCGGCAAGGCCCACCCCCGGGATCGGGAGGGGCAGGCCATGATCCAGGCTTGGGCCCGCTTCATCACCCGCCCGGACGTCTGTGGGCGGGTGGTGTTCCTGGAGGACTACGACATCGCCCTGGCGGCGGAGCTGGTGCAGGGGGTGGACCTGTGGATCAACACCCCCCGCCGACCCTGGGAGGCCTGCGGCACCAGCGGCATGAAGGTGCTGGTCAACGGCGGCCTGAACCTCTCCGTGCTGGACGGCTGGTGGGCCGAGGCCTGGCGTCCCGAGGTGGGCTGGGCCCTGGGCGACGACGACGGAGGGCCGGAGCCGGACGAGGTCCGGGACGCCCGGGACGCGGAGGCCCTGTACCGCCTGCTGGAGGAGGAGGTGGGGCCGGCCTTCTACGAGCGGGACGCCCGGGGCGTGCCCCGGCGCTGGGTGGCCAGGGTGCGCGAGAGCATGGCCACCCTCACCCCCCGCTACTCCAGCAACCGGATGCTGCGCCAGTACACCGAGGCCTACTACCTGCCCATGGCTCGGGCCTACCGGGAGCGGCTGGCTCGGGGCGGGGCCCTGGCCCGGGAGCTGGAGGCCTGGGAGGGGCGGCTGCGGGAGCACTGGGACCGCATCCACCTGGGCCGGCCCGAGGTGCGCCGCGAGGGCGACTGCTGGGAGGTGCGCCTGCCGGTCTACCTGGCCGGCCTCCGTCCCGAGGATGTCGCCGTGGAGCTCTACGCTGATCCCCTGGAAGAGGACCAGCCCCCCTTGCGGCAGCCCATGGAGCGAGAGGAGGTCCTGGCCGGTGCCGTGGGGGGCTTCCGTTACCGGGCCCGGGTCCCCGCGGCCCGGCCCCTGGAGCACTACACGGCCCGCGTGGTGCCCCACCATCCCCAGGCCCGGATCCCCCTGGAGGCGGCCCTGATCCTCTGGCAACGCTAGAGGCGGCGCTGAGGCCTGTCACGGCCTCACCGGGCCCAGGCCGGCGCCTGATGGGGATTCAGATCCAGGAGGGGCACGCCCAGCAGGTAGACCGCGGAGGCGATCACGGCCACGCCCACGAGGTTCAGCGCCAGTCCCGCCCGGGCCATCTGCCAGGCCCGGATGCGGCCGCTGGCGAAGACGATGGCATTGGGGGGCGTGGCCACCGGCAGCATGAAGGCGCAGGAGGCGGCCAGGGCCGCGGGGATCATCAGCAGCCGCGGATCCATGTCCGCGGCCACGGCGGCGGCGGCCAGGATAGGCAGGAAGACGGTGGTCACCGCCGTGTTGGAAGTCAGGTCGGTCAGGAAGGTCATGGCCAGGCACACGGCCAGGACCATGAGGAAGGGGTGGAGACCAGCCAGCGGCTCCAGGGCCTGGGCCAGCCAGGCAGCCAAGCCGCTGCCGCGCACCGCGTCGGCCAGGGCCAGGCCCCCGCCGAACAGAAAGAGCACGCCCCAGGGGATGCGGGCCGCCTCCTCCCAGGTCAGCAGGGGCCGCCCACGCCCCTCCCCTGCCGGCAGCAGGAACAGCAGTAGCGCCCCGGCCACGGCCACGGCGCCGTCGTGGAGCCTCCCCTCCAGGCCCAGCAGCCCCTCCCAGCCCGGCCAGTGCAGGGGGCCCACGCTGGTCTCGCGCCGGGTGACCCAGGCCAGGGCTGTCAGCGCGAAGACCACCGCGGTGCGCCGGCCAGCCGGCCCCAAGGGGCCCAGCTCAGCGCGACGTCGGGCCACAAAGCTCCCCGAGATGCCCTCCAGGCGCGCCGGAAGCGGAAAGGCCAGGCGGGTCAGGTACAGCCAGGCCAGGGGCAGGAACAGGGCCGCGGCGGGCAGGCCCACCAGCATCCAGTCCAGGAACCCTACCGGGGGGGCCTCGGGATAGAGCCGCTCCAGCATGCCGGCGAAGACCAGGTTGGGCGGGGTGCCCACCAGGGTGGCCATGCCGCCGATGAGGGCGCTGTAGGCCACCGCCAGCATGAGGCAGGGGGCAAAGCCCTCCGGCAGCCGGCCCCGGCCCTCCAGCTCGGCCACGATGCCCAGGGCCAGGGGGAGCATGACCAGGGTGGCGGCGGTGTCGGAGATCCACATGGACAGCAGCCCCGTGGCCAGCATCACCCCCAGCACCAGCCGACGGGGCCCCAGCCCCAGGCGGCCCAGCACCGCCAGCGCCAGGCGCTCGTGCACCGCCCAGCGCTGCAGGGCGGTGGCCAGGAGAAACCCCCCCAAGAACAGGAACACCAGGGGATGGCCGTAGGCGGGGGCCAGGTCCGAGGGGCCGGCCAGCCCCAGGGCGGGGAAGAGGGCCCAGGGCAGGAGGGCGGTAGCGTGGATGGGCATGGCCTCGGTGATCCACCAGGCGGCCATCAGCCAGGCCGCCGCCAGGGCCCGCTGGCCCTCGGGGCTGAGCCCCGGCAAGGGCGGCATCAGGAGC
>WFXX01000195.1 GCA_015490395.1 Gammaproteobacteria bacterium
GATCTGGAGGGTGAATGGTCCCGCCTGGTCCGGGCCGTACAGGCGACGAAGGCCGCCATCCACCTCCGCCGCCTGCGCCCTCCCACCCGGGAGGCCCTGCGCCGCGCCCTCTCGCCCCGGGTCTTCCGGCAGGGCGCCTTCCCCCACATCCTGCACTTCGCCGGCCACGCCAGCCCCCAGGGCCTGCTCTTGGAAGACGAACGGGGCCGGGCGGATTTCGTACCCATCCCCCAACTCCTGGACATCCTGGAACTCCAGCAACCCCTGGACCTGGTGATTCTCAACGCTTGTGAGACCGCGGCCGAAACCCAGGCCGTGGCCCGGGCCCTGGTGGAGCACGGGCTGGCCCGCGCGGTAGTGGGCCATCCGCTGCCGGTGAAGGACGAGGAAGCCGTGGCCTTTGCCCGTACCCTGCTGGCCGAACTGACCGACGGCTACCCCCTGGAAAGGGCCCTGGCGCGGGCCAACCGCCACCTGACCACCCACCAGGCCCTGCTTGCCGGCGAGCAGGGGATGAACTTCCTGCACCTGTTGGGCCCGGGACAGCCGGTGGTGGAGGACGGCCTGCCCCCGCACAACCTGGATCGGGCCCAGACCGTGGCCCGGGTTCAGACCGGCTTCTTCGGGCGCGGGCGGGAACTGGTCCGAATCGCCGAAGCCCTGGCCCGCACCCCCGCGGTGGTGATGATTTCCGGCGCTCCCGGCCTGGGCAAGAGCCGCCTGGCTTTGGAGGCTGCGTACCGCAACGCCTGGCGCTTCCCCGGCGGCGTGGCCTGGGCCGAAGCCGCGGAGGGCGCCACCGCCCGGGGGCTGCTGGAGGACCTGGCCGCGGCCCTGGATCTGACCTACGACCCCCGGCGGGAAACCGCCCTGGACGCGCTCCTGGACCACGCGGCCGGGCATCCCACCCTTTTCGTGCTGGACAACCTGGAGGCCCTGGTCGAAGAAGAGCGCCGGCGTCTGGCGGAGCGCTTCCTGGCCCGCCTGCCCGGCGAGTCTGCGGCCCTGCTCACCCTGCGGCCCGACCTGCCCCTGAAACCCGGCTGGCATCGCCTGCCCCTGACCCGGGGCCTGGAACCCGGGGACGCCTTTCGCCTGGCGCTGGAACTGGCCCGGCACTACGGCCTTCCCATGGAACCGGAGCAGGCCCGGGAACTGGTTCGCGTCACCGCCGGCCATCCCCAACTCCTTCACCAACTGGTGGCCCGGTTCCAGGAACGGGACTTCCACCTGCTGTTGGAGGAAATACGCAGCCGCCAGGGCGACTTCCAGGCCCAGTTGGAGGCCCTTTACCAGTGGAACGCGGCGCGCATCGCCCCTGAGGGCCGCGAGGCTTGGCGCACCCTGCCCCTGTGGCCTGCCCCCCGCCTGCCCGAAGCGGTGGCCCGGAGCCTGTGGACCCCCCAGGGCCTGGAGGCCTTGCGTCGGGCCGCGGTGGCCGCCTTCGCTCCCCGGGAGCAGGTCTGGGCCTGGCACCCCACCCTGGCCGAGTTCGCGGCCCGGCGCTGGTCCCTGACCGAGGACGAGGCCCGCGGCCGGCTGGCCGCCACCCTGCCCGCCTGGACCGCCTGGCTGACCCGCCTGCCCCCGGACGAGGCCGCCCGGGACGCACACCTGGCCGAGTGGCAGGCCAACCTGCGCCGCGCCCTGGAGGCCCTGGACGCGGCCGAACCCGAGGACGCCTGGAGATTTTGCGAAGCCCTGCGCCGGGCCCTGCCCGAACCCGACCACACCCTGCGCCTGCGGCGCTTCCAGGCCGATTTTTACGCCCGCTGGGCCGGGTTGGCCCGGGCCGCCGGAGACGAAGCGACCCTGGCCCTGGCCCGGGGTATGCAGGGTTATGCCCTCTCGGCCCTGGGCCGGGTGGAGGAGGCGCTGGAGGCCACCCGGGAGGCGGTGGATCTCTACCGAAAACTGGCGTCCCGCCACCCCGACCGCTTCCTCCCCGACCTGGCCATGAGCCTCAACAACCTGGGGCTGCATCTTTCGGCCCTGGGCCGGGTGGAGGAGGCGCTGGAGGCCACCCGGGAGGCGGTGGAGATTCGCCGCAAACTGGCGTCCCGCCACCCCGACCGCTTCCTCCCCGACCTGGCCCGGAGTTTGGGGACGTATGGCGGGGTCCTTTTGCTCCAGGGACACCCCGCCGAGGCCGTGGACGCCCTGGCCTAGGGGCTGCGCGCCCTGCTCCCCCATGCCCGCCGCCTGCCCCGGGCTCATGCTCCCTTGTTGGGCGCCCTCCTGGCACTGTACCAGCAGGCCTGCCAGGCCGCGGGCCTGGAACCCGATCCGCACCTGGTGAACGAAGCCAGGGCGGTGCTCGGCCAGGGCTGAGTTGGTTGGGTGCCGTCCCTCGTCATGGCCGTTGGCCGTTCGCCGACGGCCGACCGCCCCGCCCTTGACCTCCCT
>WFXX01000196.1 GCA_015490395.1 Gammaproteobacteria bacterium
GGGCTCGGAGATGTGTATAAGAGACAGCTCCCCCCCTGCGCCCTGCGGCGCCGGCCCGGCTGGCATTACGATCGCGACGAGGCCCGGCGCCTGCTCTGCCGCCGGCTGGGGGTCCAGGACCTGGCCGGCTTCGGCGCCGAGGGCCTGGGGCCGGCCCTGGGGGCGGCGGGGGCGGTGCTGCGCTACGCCGAGGAGACCCAGCGCAGCGCCCTGCCCCACGTGCGCGCCCTGCGGGTGGAGCAGCGGGACGAGGCCCTCATCCTGGATGCCGTCAGCCGCCGGAACCTGGAGCTGGAGACCAACCTGGCCGGGGGGCGAGAGCACACCCTGCTGGCGGTCCTGGACCGCACCGCCACCCCCATGGGGGGGCGGCTCCTGCGCCGCTGGCTGCAGCGCCCCCTGCGGGATCGGGAGCGGCTGCGCCAGCGCCACCAGGCGGTGGAGGAGCTGGCGGCCGAGGGGCGCCACGGCGAGCTCCAGGGCCTGCTGCGGCGCATCGGCGACATCGAGCGCATCCTGGCCCGGGTGGCCCTGGGCAGCGCTCGTCCCCGGGACCTGGCCCGCCTCCGGGAGGCCCTGGCGGCCCTCCCGGAGCTGCAGGCCGCGCTGGCGCCCCTGGAGCCCCCCCTGCTCCGGACCCTGGCCGGGCGCATCGGGGAGCACCCCGGGACCCATGCCCTGCTGGCCCAGGCCCTGGTGGACGAGCCCCCGGCCCAGGCCCGGGACGGGGGCGTGATCCGCGCCGGCTACGACGCCGAGCTGGACGAGCTCCGGGCCCTGAGCGGGGACGCCGACCGCTTCCTGGTGGAGCTGGAGGCCCGGGAGCGGGAGCGCACGGGGCTGCCCTCCCTCAAGGTGGGCTACAACCGGGTGCACGGCTACTACATCGAGATCTCCCGGGCCCAGGCCCGCCGGGCGCCGGCCGACTACGTGCGCCGGCAGACCCTCAAGGGGGCCGAGCGCTTCGTCACCCCCGAGCTCAAGGCCTTCGAGGACAAGGTGCTCAGCGCCCGCGAGCGGGCCCTGGCCCGCGAGCGCGCCCTCTACGAGGAGCTGCTGCGGAGGCTGTTGGAGCCCCTGCCCCGGCTGCAGGAGAGCGCCGCGGCCCTGGCCGAGCTGGACGTGCTGGCCTGCTTCGCCGAGCGGGCCCTGGCCCTGGACCTGGTGCGCCCCGAGCTGCGGGAGGAGCCGGGGCTGCTCATCGAGGCCGGCCGCCACCCAGTGGTGGAGCGGCACATCGAGGGGCCCTTCGTGCCCAACGACCTGCGCCTGGACCCGGGGCGGCGCATGCTGGTCATCACCGGCCCCAACATGGGGGGCAAGTCCACCTACATGCGCCAGGTGGCCCTCATCGTGATCCTGGCCCACGTGGGCGCCTTCGTCCCCGCCCGCCGGGCGGTGCTGGGCCCGGTGGACCGGATCTTCACCCGCATCGGGGCCTCCGACGACCTAGCGGGGGGGCGCTCCACCTTCATGGTGGAGATGAGCGAGACGGCCAACCTCCTGCGCCACGCCACCGAGCGGAGCCTGGTGCTGCTGGACGAGATCGGCCGGGGCACCAGCACCTTCGACGGCCTGGCCCTGGCCTGGGCCACCGCCGAGCACCTGGCCCGGCGCGTGCGCGCCTTCACCCTCTTCGCCACCCACTACTTCGAGCTCACCGCCCTGGCCGAGCGCCTGGAGGGGGTGGCCAACGTGCACCTGGGGGCGGTGGAGCACGGCGAGGGGGTGGTGTTTCTGCACGAGGTGCGCGAGGGCCCCGCCAGCCAGAGCTACGGCCTCCAAGTGGCCGCGCTGGCGGGGGTCCCCCGGGAGGTGCTGGAGCGGGCCCGGGAGCGCCTGGCGGAGCTGGAGCGCGAGGCCCTGGCCGCCCGCGGCCAGGGCCAGCTGGACCTCTTCCTGCGGCCGCCGCCCGAGCCCCCCCCTCGCCCGGCTCATCCGGCCCTGGAGGCCCTGGCCGCCCTGGACCCGGACGGCATGAGCCCCCGCCAGGCCCTGGAGGCCCTCTACCGGCTCAAGGGCTTGCTGGAGGAAGGGCGGCCGCACGCCGCCTCCTGAGGAGCACCTGTCGGGCGACCCCTCGCCACGGGGCAGCGCAGGCGATACCATACGGCCCCCGTGGGCCGCGGCCCCTCACCGTGAAGGCCCCTCCGGGGGCCGTCCGGCGACCACCAGCGTGGAGAGTGCGATGGCCTTCGTCGTCACCGACAACTGCATCAAGTGCAAGTACACCGACTGCGTGGAGGTCTGCCCCGTGGACTGCTTCCACGAGGGCCCCAACTTCCTGGTCATCGACCCGGACGAGTGCATCGACTGCACCCTGTGCGAGCCCGAGTGCCCGGCCGAGGCCATCTACGCCGAGGACGACGTGCCGGAGGACCAGCGGGAGTTCATCCGGCTCAACGCTGAGCTGGCCAAGGAGTGGCCGGTGATCACGGAGAAGAAGGACCCGCCCCCCGACGCCGACGACTGGAACGGGGTCAAGGGCAAGCTCAAGTACCTCGAGCGCTGAGGGGCTGGCGCCGTCCCCGGCGGGACGCTCTCGCTGGGGACGTTGCGCGATCCCGAGCAGTGGTCCCTCGGCCTTTCTGTCAAGTCCGCCGGCGGCCCGGCCGATAGGGGGTAAAGACCGACCCCCCCGCTGGGGAGCGCCGAGCGGAGCATGAGCGTCACGCAGACCCAGGCGACCACCGGGGTCGGGGCCCCGGGCGTCGAGCGCCGCGCCCACCCCCGCTACGGCTTGCGCCTGCCCGCCACCCTGGAGGCGGGCGGGGCCGTCCGCCCCGGCGCGCTGCGCGACTTCTGCCTGGGCGGCCTGTATCTCAGCCTGGAAGGGGCCTGGCGGCCCACGGTGGGCGCCGAGGTAGCCGTGCGCCTGGAGCTGCCAGCAGGTGGGACGGTCTCCTTCCGGGCCCGCGTGGCGCGCCGGGACGCCCACGGGGTGGGCCTGGCCCTGCTGGACCCGGATCCCGCGGCCCTGCGCCGCCTCCTGGAGCTGGCGCGCGCGGCCCCTTCCCCTCGGGGGGAGGATGCCCCGCCGCCCGATCCTGCCCTGCGCCGCGAGGCCCTGGCCCTGGTCCGGCAGCGTCTCAAGGATCTCGTCGCCACCCTGGGCCTGGAGCTGGCCGGGGCGGCGCGGGAGGCGCTGTTGGAGGCGGTCCGGGAGGCAAGCCGACCGGAGCGGGCCCAGGCCCTGCTCGAGGCCGCGGACCGCCTGGGCGGGGCCGCCGAGGCCCTCCAGCGCCGCTTCCAGGACAGGCTGCTCGCCGTCCAGGTGGCGGGCGACGAGGGCCCGCCCGCCGGTGAGGGGCTCGAAGAGGGCGAGCTGCGCCTGCTGGACGAGGATGCCCTGGAGGGCTGGCTGGCGGCCACCGAGCTGGCCGCCCGGGTGGAGACCCGCCACGGGCTCGCCCTGGGGGAGCTGGAGCAGCGCATCCGCACCCTCCTCGGGCCCGGCGAGGAGCCGCCCGTGCTCAACCCCCGCCCCTATGCCCAAGCGCTCCTCCAGGCCCTGGACGAGACGCTGGCGGCCCTGGGGAGCCCCTCCGAGGAGGTCGTCCTGCGCTGCCGCCAGGCCACCGGCGAGGTGCTCGAGAGGCGCCTGGGGGCCTGCTACGAGGCGCTCAACGGGGAGCTGGCCCGCCGCGGGGTGCGCTATCGCCTCCGCCCCACCGCTCCACCGTCAGGCCGCCGGCCCACGGACGAGGCCTCCCCTCATCAGAACAGACGCCGCTGCGAGGACCTCCTCGAGGTGGCGGACCATCTGGGGGCGCTGCTGCGGAGCCTGCGTCCCGGGGCCTCGGAGGCTGGGCCGCCGGCATCCGGCGCCCCGCCGGCGCGTCGGGAGGAGGTGGCCGCCCTGCTGGAGCGCCTGGAGGCCGAGGGGCAGCTGCAGCCCGCCCTCCTGGTGCAGCGGCTGCGCCGCCTGCTGGCGGACGGGGACGGGGCGCCTAGGTCCCTGCCTCCCCGGGAGGCGCGCATCCTGGAGGTGGGCGGGCAGCTCCTGGAGCAGCTGGAGCAGGACGAGAGCCTGCCCCGGGCGGCCCTGCCCTGGGTGCGCCGCCTGGAGCTGCCCCTGCTGCGCCTGGCCCTGGAGGACCCTTCGGTGCTCACCGACCGGGAGCACCCCGCCTGGGCCGTGATGGACGGGCTGGGGAGGCTGGACCTGGACGACGCCCTGACCCTGGGCGCCCTGCGGCGGGAGGTGGAGGGGGCCCTCGAGCAGCTGCAGGCGGAGGCGGCCGACCCCCGGGCCTTGCGCCGCAGCCTGGAGCGGCTCCGGCAGCGCCTGGAGACGCTGCTGCGCATCCACCAGCAGGCCTACGAGGCCAACCTCGCCGAGGTGGTGGCCGCCTGCGAGGCGGGACGCCGGGAGCTGCTGGCCGTGACCCGCGCCGGGACCGAGACGGACGCCGAGGGGACCCCGGGGGAGGCGGCCACCGAGGCCGGACGCCGCCGGGCCCGGCGGCTGCGCCGGGGCCAATGGCTGCTGGCGAAGCGCCTGGAGGCAGGTCCGCCCCAGCGGCTCCGCCTGGCCTGGATCTCCCGGGACCAGGACCGTTTCGTGCTGGTGGACGGCAAGGGGCTGCACGCCACCACGCTGGACCTGGAGGCCATGGCCCGCGCCCTGGAGCGGGGCTGCATCCGCCCCCTGGAGACCGACGAGGCGCCCCTGCTGGACCGGATCCAGCACGGCCTCCTCCAGGCCATGCATCGCAGGCTGCTCCATGCCATCACCCACGACCCCCTCACCGGCCTGGCCCATCGCAAGGAGTTCCTCCGCAGGCTGCACCAGGCCCTGGGGGAGGGTGACGGCGGAGGCCGGGCGGGAGAGGCCCTGGTGCACCTCGACCTGGGGCGGCTGGAGACGGCCAACGCGGTATTGGGCTACGAGGCCACCGATCGCATCCTGGCCCAGGTGGGCCAGGTGCTGCGTCGCTGGCTGGCAGCGGACGAGCCCGTGGGCCGCATCGGTGCCCATGCCTTCGCCGCGCTCCTGCGCCGCTGCCCGCCGGAGCGGGCTCTGGAGCGGGCCCGGGAGCTGGTGGAGGCCTGCACCCGGGCCTGCCGCCTGGACGGCGCTCCGGCCCCCGGTCTCACCCCTCGCGCCGGGCTGGCCCTGGTGGAGCCGGGCGAGTGCGACGCCGCCGCCCTCCTGGAGGCCGCCGAGACGGCCTGCCGGGCGGCCTGGGAGGCCGGCGCCCCGGTGCAGGTCTTCCACCTCGACGATGCCCGCATTCGCGAGCGCCGCCGCATGGCCGCCCTCCTCGCCCAGGTGGACCGGGCCCTGGAAGAGGGGCGCCTCGGCCTGCGCTGGCAGCCCATCCTGCCCCTGACGGACCCCTCCCTGCCCCGCCACGGCGAGCTCCTGCTCTCGGTGGCCGACGAGCACGGCCGACCCATCCCGCCCCAGGACTTCGTGCTGGCGGCCGAGCGCCACGGGCGCATGCCCGCCATCGACCGCTGGGTGGTGCGCGAGGCCCTGGCCTGGCTGGCCCGGCACCGCGAGCGTGCCGCCGCCCTGGGGACGGTGGGCATCAACCTCTCGGGCGCCTCCGTGGGCGACGAGACCTTCCTCGCCTTCCTGATGCGCCAGGTGGAGAAGCTGCGCCCGCCCATGGACCGGGTCTGCTTCGAGATCACCGAGACCGCCGGCATCGCCTCGCTCTCCGATGCCGGGCATTTCATCGAGGAGCTCAAGCGCACCGGCTGCAGCTTCGCCCTGGACGACTTCGGCAGCGGCACCTCCTCCTACGCCTATCTCAAGCAGCTCCCAGTGGACCTGCTCAAGATCGACGGGGCCTTCGTGCGGGAGATGGACCGCCATCCCGAGGACGAGGCGGTGGTGCGCTCCATCACCGAGATCGCCCATTTTC
>WFXX01000197.1 GCA_015490395.1 Gammaproteobacteria bacterium
CTCGATGAGGAGCTCGCGGTAGAGGTCGCGGTAGGCCGACACCATGGTTTCGATGGAGAAGCGCTCCACGGCCCGGCGCCGGGCGGCGCGGCCCTCGCGCCGCAGGCGAGCAGGCTCGTCGAGGTAGGCGGCCAGCGCGGCAGCGAGGGCGGCAGGGTCGCCCGGCGGCACGAGGGCACCGGTCACCCCCGGCTCCAGCAGCTCGGGGTTGCCACCTACCGCGGTGGCCACCACGGGCAGGCCGCTGGCCATGGCCTCGAGGATGGTGTTGGAGATCCCCTCGGCCAGGGAGGGCAGCACGAAGAGATCCATGGCGCGGTAGAGCTCCGGGAGGTCGTCCCGGCGGCCGGGGAGCCAGGCGCGCCCGAGGAGCCCGGCGCGCTCGAGCTCGGCACGCACCTGGGGCATGAGGCTGCCCTCGCCCACCATGAGCAGGTGCAGGCGCGCGCTCCAGGACCTGCCGCTCCCGGCGAGCAGGGCGAAGGCGCGCACCAGGTCCAGGGGGGCCTTGACGGCCTCCATGCGGCCCGCCCAGCCGAGGACCAAGGCCTGCGGCGGGAAGGGGCCCGGACGACCGCCACCTACCTCGGCGGGATGGAAGCGCCGGGTGTCCACGCCATTGCAGATGCGGCGGATCCTGGCCGCGGGGACGCCCACGCCCTCCTGTAGATAGCGCTGGATGTGGCCGGAGAGGGCCACGTAGCGGTGCACCAGGGGCCGGTGGAGGCGGCGCAGGAGGCGGTAGCGGCCGCGCCGCCCGTGGAGGTCGCCCACGTCCCAACCGTGCTCGCCGTGGAGGCGCACGGGCACGCCCGTCCACCAGGCAGCAAGCTGGGCCTCCAAGGTGGCCAGGTTGCGGGTGTGGACCACGGCGGGCCGCAGCTCCCGGAAGGCACGGGCCAGGCGGCGGTGGAGGTCCCAGTCCTGCCCCTCCCGCTTGGCCAGGCTGCGGTAGACCACATCGCCCCGGCGGATGCGGGCGCAGAAGGCGGGATCGCAGGCGGTGAGGGCGATCACCGCGTGGCGGTACTCGGGGAGGCGATCGATGAGGTTGGCCACACCGTTCTCCAGGCCGCCCACCGCGAAGCGGTGGACCACGTGGGTGATGAGGGGCGGCTCGGGCACGGTGGCCTCAGGGCGCCGGGCGCGCCGCGCGGAGGCTGGCCTCGATGCGCGGGAGCATCTCCCTGAAGAAGGCGGCCAGCGTCTCTCTGGCCCGCGCGCCCTCGCTGTCCCGGTAGGGTGTGGCCACGATGAGGGCCGCCGCCTCCTGAGGGCCGGCGGTGAGGCGATACCAGGCCTGGAGCAGCTTCTCCCAGTAGCGGTTGGTGAGGTAGCGGCCGCCCAGCCAGTCGGTGCGCCAGACCAACCAGTCCTCGCCGGCGTGGGCCCCGTGCCCCCGCAGGACGGTCTCGCGCACCGGGACGCTGCGGCCCGCCACCCGGACCTGGGCGGGGCCCGTGCCCCCCTCCCGCCAGCCGGGGTCCTTCTGCGGCACGAGGACGTTCTGGGAGTTCACCAGCTCCGCCCCCTGGCGCTGGCGGTGGTAATAGGCCACGTAGAGGAGCACGGGCCGGCCACCGGCCTCGTAGGCAGCCACCAGCTCGGCGTCGGGCCCGATGTAGCGGGGCCGCCACGCAGTGGGTGGCTCTGCCAGGGGCCGCCAACCGGGCGCGGCCTCAGGCGTCGGCAGCGCCATGGGCGCCACGGTGGCCTGCACCTCCCCCTGGGGCCCTGCGAGGGGCCAGGCCAGGAGCGCCGCCAGGGCGGCCGCGGCCCCGGCAGCCACACGGCGCCCGGAGACGGAGGCGTTCCCGTCCGGGGAGGGAGACGGGGTACCCGCCTGAGGGACAGGCTCATGCCAGCGGCCGCCGATCCAGAACAGCAGCAGCATGACGGCCCCGAAGAACACCCAGCCATAGAGGATATGGTCCACACCGGTGGCCAGGCGCATGTCGCTCAGGTGCCCGATCATCACGATGATGTAGGCGCGCAGCCAGTTGGCCACGATGGGCACCAGGGCCGAGAGGGCGATGAACACCGCCCGCCGCCACAGGCTGCGGTAGGTCAGGTAGGCATAGAGGCTTCCCAGGGCCAAGGAGGCGATGAGATAACGTACCCCGGAGCAGCCCTCCACCACCGACCAGCGCCCGGTGGGCAGCTCGAAGTAGTTGCCCTCGCGGTAGACGGGGATGCCGGTCAGGCGCAGGGCCTCCACCACGAAGTCGGCGGTCAGGTCCATCAACGGCGGCACCAGGGCCTCGCCCATGGGCACGGCGAAGACCAGGTAGGCCAGGGGAAAGGCCAGGGCCCGCACCACGGCCCAGCCCCACACGGCGGCCACCAGGGCCGGGACCATGGCCACCACGGCGAGCTGCTCCAGCACCAGCACGCCCACGGAGACAGCGAGATACCACAGGAAGCCAGCCGCGAGCAGGGCCGCAGCACCCGTCCAAGGCTCCGGGCGCGCCGGGACGAGGGCCAGCTCGTGCCGTTTCCTCCAGATCAGGAAGAGGGTGATGGGCAGGATGAGGAAGCCGTGGGTGAAGGTCTCCGAGCGCCACCAGATGGAGACCATGGAGGCTACGGTGGGGTAGTAGGCGGCCAGCAGCGCCAGCGCGAGGGCAGCCGTGGCCGCCAGGGCCCAGCGGCGGGCCGCGGCCGTCTCATCCGTCGCCTGCCATGTGGTCGATCGTGCCGTGCTCATGGCTCCTGGCGCTCGTTACGAGGGTCGGCCACCTCTCCCGGCCCTTCCTTCCTAGAGGGAAGGGCCGCGGCTCAGGCAGCCTCGGCGCAAGACCCATCGATCAGCTCGAAGAACCGGGCGAGATTGCGCTCCCAGTCATAGTCCTGGAGCACGCGCCGCCTGGCGGCCTGCCGCAGGGCCTCATTGCCCTGGCCGAGCAGGCCGGCGACGGCGGCGGCGAAGGCCTCGGCCCCCTTGGCCACCACCACCTCCTCGCCCGCCGCGGCGGTGAGCCCGCGGTGGGCGGCGGGGCTGACCACCACCGGCAGGGCCATGGCCATGGCCTCCAGCACCTTGTTCTGCACGCCGCGGGCGAGCCGCAGGGGGGCGACCGCCACCTCGGCATGGGCCAGGTAGGGGCGCACGTCGGGCACGCCGCCCACGACGAAGACGCCGGGGATGCGCGCCAGGTCCCGCACGTCGGTGGTGGGTCGGGCGCCGACAATGAAGAAGCGGGCCTCGGGGTGGCGGTCGCGCACCCGGGGCCAGGCCTCGTGGGCGAACCACTCCACGGCATCCACGTTGGCCCAGTAGTCCATGGCACCGGTGAAGACCACCGGCCGCACGCCGAGGGGATAGGGGTTGGGATACACCCGGGCCGGGTCGAAATGGGCCGCGTCCACGCCGTTGGGGACCACCGCCACCCGCCGCGCCCCGGGGGCCCGCCGCCGGAAGAGGCCGGCCTCGCGCGCGGTCACCAGGACGCTGGCCTCCACCTGGCGGGCCACGGCGGCCTCGAAGGCGCGCAGCCGGCGGGCCTCCACGCCGTAGATCCAGCTCATGGGGGGCAGGTGGGCGCGCGCGTACTGGCGCCACTTCTCCGAGTCCACGTCCACGAAGTCCACCACGCGGCGCAGGCGGGCGGCGGGCCCACGCAGGAGGTACTGGGCCATGACACCCGAGAAGGCCAACGCGACGCCCACAGGGCGGCGGGCGAGCACGTCGGCCACCCAGCGCTGCATGCGGCGCTCCCGGTACCAGGCCACCCCTAGGGGCATGCCGGCGGCCAGGGCGGCGCAGGCGCGGGCGCGTGCCCGCCGCCGGTCCAGAGGGAGCAGTAGGGTCTCGCCACCGGCCAGCTCCCGCACCGCGCCCACATACTGCAGGTCGTCGGGCTCGTCCACGAAGGCGCCCAGGTGGACGCGGTAGCGCCGGGCGAGGACCTTGAGCAGGTGATAGGACCGCACCTTGTCCCCCTTGTTGGGGGGATAGGGGATGCGGTGGACCAGCAGCAGGATCTCTCGCATGCTCCCTCCGGGGCGGCCTAGCCCAGGTGGCGCACCAAGCGTGGCCCCAGCCAGCGGGTCACGGGCAGGGGAAGCCGCTTCCAGGCCTCCACGAGGAGCCGATAGCGCGGGTTGAGGGGGTTGACCTCCGGGATGCGTCGGGCCCGCACCAGATGATACTCGTAGTGCAAGGGCTCGGGGCTAAAGCCCCAGTGCTTCTTGAAGGCGTAGGATCCCGTGCCCACCTTGCTGCGCCCGTAATCGAACCAGCGCAGGCCCCGCTCGGCGGCGCGGCGCATCAGCTCCCAGTACATGAAGTCATTGCCCTTGACCTGGCGGGCGCGCTCGGTGCCACCGCCGTAGTAGGGCAGCACCTCGTCCCGAAAATAGAAGCTCATCACGGCGGAGACCGGCTCGCGGCCCTCATAGACCACCAGCACCTCGCAGTCCTTGCCGAAGACCTCGCGCAGCAGCGCGAAGTAGGATTTGGCAAAGACCGGCGTGCCCAGCCGGTGGACGCTGCGCGCGTAGACCTCGTAGAGGGTGTCCACGCCTTCCTCGATCTCGGCTCGCAGCCCAGCCTGCATGCCCTTGCGGATCATGGCCCGCTGCTTGCGGGGCACCGCCCGGAGGTTGGCCTCGGGATCGGGGTGCAGCTCACGGCGGAAGGTGGCGTAGAGGCGGTCCTGACAGGGCCAGCCGGGGCAGCGGCGGCGCCGGTGGCGCAGCTCCAAGTAGCCGACGCCGAGGGACTCCGCCAGGCGCCGGGCAGCCTCTACCAGGGCGTGCCCGGCCTCCTCCTCTGAGGCGGCCACGCCGCCGTAGACGCAGAAGGGGCTGGAGACCAGGGACCTCCCGGCCAAGAGGCTGCGGACCTCCGCCAGGGGCAGCACCCCTGTGATGCGCCCTCCGCGCTCGGCGTAGAGGAAGCGGGGACGGTGCCCGAAGGCCTCGCCCAGCACCCGGGCCCAACCGGCGCGATGGAAGAAGGTGGCCTCAGGGCAGGCCTCCACAAAGGCATCCCAGCGCCCCTCCTCGCCGGGGGTGAGCTCGCGGACGGTGAGGGCCTGGCGCGACGCCTCAGCCATGTGCCACCTCTGGGTGCAGCTCCCGCAGGCTCGGGCCGGCCCCCGCCTGCTCGCAGCCAAGAAAGAGACGGTCCATGCGCCCCCAGGCGAAGTCGCGCAGCAGGCGCCGCAGGCGGCCCTCGGTGCGCTCCAGGTTGAGGTAGTGGCGGAAGCGGGTGCGGGCGTCCAGGCCGAGGGGGCGGGGCTGGTCCGGGTCCAGCTCCCAGGGATGGCAGTAGAAGACGGCGGGGCGGCGGTCGTGGCGATTCACACGCCGCAGGACTCCGCGGTAGAGCACGTAAGGGAAGAGCCGGAACCAGCCCCCGCCGCCGCAGGGCAGCCGAAGGCCGCGCCATTCCAGGGTGGTGATGGGGATCTCCAGCAGCCCCCCCTCCCCCAAGGGCCGCCAAGGGAAGCGGGGGCCGTCCGGCCAGCCGTAGAGGTCATGGCGGATGGGATAGATGCTGGAGCTGTAGCGATGCCCGACCTCCTGGAGCACCTCGAAGGCCCAGAGGCTGTCGGGGCCGATGGAGTAGCTCGGGGCGCGGTAGCCCCAGACCGCCATACCGGCGGCATCCTCCAGGACAGCCTTGGCGCGCCGCACGTCCTCCCGGAAGGCCTGCCGGTCCATGGTGCTCACTCGGCGGTGCCCGTAGCCGTGGCTGGCCACCTCGTGGCCGGCATCGACGATGCGCCGCACCAGATCCGGATACCGCTCGGCCACCCAGCCCAGGACGAAGAAGGTACCCTGCACGCCGGCCTCGGCCAGGAGGTCCAGGAGGCGGGCGGTGTTGCCGACCACCCGCTGCGGCCAGCGCTCCCAGTCCTCAGGCCGGACGTGGCGCTCGAAGGCAGAGACGTGGAAATAGTCCTCCACGTCCACGGTGAAGGCGTTGCGCAGCGCCTCGTCCGCCATCACCCGCTCCTCGTCAGGCGGCCAGGTCCGCGGCCAGGACGGCGGCGATGCGCTCGGCAGCCCGGCCATCCCAGAGCTCTGGGATGCGGCCGGCCTTGCCGCCACCTGCGAGCACCTCCTCCACCGCCTCCAGGATCCGCGCCGGCTCGGTGCCCACCACGGTGTTGGTGCCCTGCTCCACGGTCACGGGGCGCTCGGTGCTCTCGCGCAGCGTCAGGCAGGGCACGCCTAGGGCGGTGGTCTCCTCCTGCATGCCTCCGGAGTCGGTCAGCACCACCCGGGCCCCTTCCATCAGGCCCAGCATCTCCAGGTAGCCCAGGGGCTCGAGCAGCAGGACCCCGGCCCCGGCCAGGACGCCGTCCAGCCCGGCGGCCTCCAGCCGCCGCCGGGTCCGGGGATGGACGGGGAAGACCAGGGGGAGGCGGGCCTGGATGCGCCGCAGGGTCTCCACCAGGTCGCCGAGGACCTCGGGATCGTCCACGTTGGACGGCCGGTGCAGGGTGACCACTCCGTAGCCTTGCTCCGCCCAGGGCGCGGGCCAGCCATCGAGGGTGCGCGCCGCTGGCACGGCCCGGGGACGGTGGCGCAGCAGGGTGTCGATCATGACGTTGCCCACGAAGTGGATGCCGCGGCCGTCGATGCCCTCGCGCAGCAGGTTGTCGCGGGCCCCGCGCTCGGTGATGAAGTGCCAGGTGGAGAGCTGGTCGGTCAGGACGCGGTTGATCTCCTCGGGCATGGAGCGGTCGTAGCTGCGCAGCCCCGCCTCCACGTGGGCCACGGGCACGTCCTTCTTGGCCGCCACCAGGGCGCAGGCAATGGTGGAGTTGACATCACCCACCACCAGCACCGCGGCGGGATCCTCCCGGTCGAGCACGGGCTCGAAGCGGCGCATGATCTCGGCCGTCTGCACCGCGTGCGAGTGGGAGCCCACCTCCAGGTCCACGTCCGGCAGGGGGATCTCCAGCTGCTCGAAGAAGCGCCGGTTCATGGCCACGTCGTAGTGCTGGCCGGTGTGCACCAAGCGAACCGCGATGCCGCCGACAGCACGCAGGGCGGCCATGACCGGGGCGATCTTCATGAAGTTGGGCCGGGCTCCGGCCACGCAGAGCACCTTGGCCTCAGGCATCCTCCCAGCCCCCGAGCTCCTCGCTGAGCAGCACCAGGCGCCGCAGCCGCTGCCGCTCCCGGCGCAGCTCCTCCTCCAGCCGGGCCACCCGGGCCTCCAGGCGCGCCAGGCGCTCCTCCAGGTCGGCGGGCGGGCGCTGGATCTCCTCGGGGCGCGGCTGGCGCCGGAAGGAAAACAGCCCCCGGCCGGCCTGGGGCCGGGCGGCCCCGTTGCCGCCCGAGGCCGCCGCGCCCGAAGCGGCCGGCGGCGGGGTGGCAGGCTGAGGCGTAGGCGATGCAGGCTGCAGGCCCGAGCCCTTCTCCTCCTCCAGCTCCTTGAGCACGGTCTGCACGTGGGGCCGGTCCAGCTCGTGCAGCTCCTCCAGGCAGCCGAAGAGCAGCAGCCGGTCGCAGAGCATGTTGATCCTGCGCGGGATGCCGCCGGTGCTCTCGTAGATGAGGGCGTGAGCCGCGTCGGTGAAGGTGGGGTCGTCCCGCCAGCCGGCGGTACGCAGGCGGTGCTCGATGTAGCCCCGGGTCTGCTCCGCATCCAGGGGCTCCAGGTGATAGGCGGCGATCACCCGCTGGCGGAGCTGCTCCAGCATGGGGCTCTGCAAGTTCTCCCGAAACTCCTTCTGGCCGAGGAGGAAGCTCTGGAAGAGCACGCGCCCGCCGAGCTGGAAATTGGTGAGCATGCGCAACTCCTCCAGGGAGCGGGGCGGCAGGTTGTGGGCCTCGTCCACCACCAGCAGCACACGCTTGCCCTCCCGGGCCCGGGCCACCATGAAGGTCTCCAGGTTCTTGAGGAGGGTGGCCTTGTCCAGGCCCTCGTGGGCCAGCCCGAAGCTGGCCGCCACCATGCGCAGGATGTCCTCGGCCTCGAGCTGGGTGGTCACCAGCTGCGCCGCCGTGAGGTTGTCCCGGGAGAGCTCTGAGAAGAGGGTGCGCACCAGCATGGTCTTGCCGGTGCCGATGTCCCCGGTGATGACGATGAAGCCCTCCCCCTGGCTGATCCCGTAGCGCAGATAAGACATGGCCCGCTTGTGCCCCGGGCTGCCGTAGAAGAAGCGCGGGTCCGGGCTCAGCTGGAAGGGGCGTGCGTTCAGCTTGTAGAAGGTCTCGTACATGGGCAGCCCTCAAAAGCTCAGGTGCCATCCCACCATCAGCCGGTGCTCACGCCAGGAGGCGCCCGTCCCTTCGCGCACGTAGCGCGTCAGCGCCGCCGTGGCGCCGGCGCGGCTGGACAGCCGCCGCTCCAGGCGCAGCTCGCCCGTGCCGTAGCGCACGGCGCCCGCGACCTCGCCCAGATGGGTGCGCTCCAGGCGCAGGGACACGGTGGTGCGCGCCCCGGCGCGCCAGCGCACCGAGCCGGTGGCCCCGGCGGCTCGCTGCGTCTCGCCGCCGCCGAGCAGGCGACGCCGGCTCTGGAAGGCCGCAAGCAGCCATTGGCTGCGGGGCCGGGCGTAGAGCAGGCTCAGGCGGCCCTGCCTCTGGATAAAAGTCCGATCGGTGAGGCTGAACACGTCCTGGAACAGGATCACCGGGAAGCCCCTGACGTCCAGCACCGGCTGGCCTTGGCGGTCGATCAGGAGGAAGAACTGCCGCCCCTGGAGCTGGAGCAGCTGCTGGTTGCCCGCCGTGCGGCCGTAGTCCAGCCTCAGGCTCAGGCGCCGGATCGCCTGCCTGAAGGAGGCGCTCAGGGTGGTGCCGGCGAGCAGGCCCACGGATCGGTTGGTCCAGCGCGCCGTCAGGCTGGTGCGCCGGGTGGGGGCGAAGGCCAGGTAGGCGTCCCGGTTGCGATAGCCGGCGGTGGCCTCCGCCTGGAGACGGGGCGAGGGGCGCCAGGACAGCCCCGCGCTGGCGTAGCCCCCGTTGTTGATGGTGTAGCGCTCTGGGATCCGGTCGTTGACGTAGCCGCCCCGCAGCACCAGCCCCCAGGCACCGACGAGCCGGTGATCCACCGTGGCCTGGGCCGCGTCGCGCAGGAACCGCCCCCGCCGACGCTGACGCACGTCTTGGCGGCTGGCCTGGAAGGACCAGCGGGTGTGGGCAAAGGCCCGGCCCTGCACGGCGCTCAAGGTGAAGGCGTTCTGCATGCCATCGGCCAGCGCGCGGCTGGTGCTCCGGGACAGGCCCCAGCGATAGCCCAGCGCGGCATCGACATAGCGCCCCGTCCCCAGCCGGAGGGTAGGCGCGGCGCTCAGCACGGTGATACGGTCGCGGTCCACGGCGTTGAGGTTGTCCAGGGGCACCCGTCCCAGGATGGAGGTGGAGCGCTGGTAGCGCCGGGCGCTCAGGTCCACGTCCAGCCTACCGAGCCAGGGCTCGAGCTCCGACCTGGCGTCCAAGCGGTGATAGACCCGGTTGAGCCCCGCCCGCCCCGGGTAGAGCAGCCCCTGGGCCTGATAGGCCAGCCGGGTGCGCTGCCGGGCGCCCTCGCCCTGCACCTGCAGCCCCGGGGCGAGCTCGCCGATGAGCTGCCCGGTCTCGGCCCCGGCCGGCTGCAGCCCCAGGTTGTCGGTGTACACCGCTTGCACCGACACATCCGGCTGCAACCGCCATTCGCCGGCTCCCGCCGCCGCCGCCCAGCCCAGCAG
>WFXX01000198.1 GCA_015490395.1 Gammaproteobacteria bacterium
GCCCAGGCTCGTTCTGCATGCACAAGGCGCCCGCCTTGGCGGAGCCAAACGCCCTGGCCACCCTCCAAGCGCACCCCGCCGCCGCCCAGGGCCACTGCCCGCAGGGCCCGGGCCTGGCGCTCGGCCGCCGGGACCACCAGCTCCCCCAGGGCTGCCGCCGCCGCCGCCAAGGCCAGCGCCGCCAGCAGCACCGGCAGCAAGAGCCTGCCCCGGGAGGCCCCCGCGGCCCGCAGGGCCACCAGCTCCCCGCGGGCGGCCAGCCCCCCCAAGCCCACCATGGCCCCCAAGAGGGCCGCCACCGGGAGGAGCTGATGAGCCAGGGCGGGGAGCCCCAGGAGCACGTACTCCAGGGCCAGGGCCACCGTGTAGCCCCCCCGACCCACTTCCTCCAGCTCGTTCACCAGGCTCCCGAAGGCGAAGAGGGCCAGGAGCACCGCCAGCGCCGTGCCCGCTCCGGCCAGCACCGCCGCAGCCAAGTAACGGTCGACTAAGGTCGCGCCAGGGAACCTCACGCCCGGGACCTCCGCAGCCAGCCCTGCTCCCGGGCCAGCAGCCCCAGCCAGAGCAGCAGGAGGGGCAGGTGGGCCCACCACAGTCCCGCCCAGTCCGGGAGCTGGCCGTGGCCCAGCCAGGAGCGGCCCAGGGCCAGCAGGTTCATGTAGACGAGGTACAGCACCACCCCAGTGAGGAGGCGGGCGGAGCGCCCTTGGCGCGGCCGACTCCGGCTTAGCGGCACCGCCAGGAGGGCCAGCAAGAGCGTGGCCAGAGGTAGCCCCAGTCGCCAGTGCAGCTCGGCGCGCCCCCGGGGCCCCTCCAGGGCGCCCGTGGGGAGGGCCGCTAGGGGCAGCCCCAGGGAGGCGGGGGAGGCCGGCTGCAGGAGGATCCCGTGCCGCCGGAAGCGGACCGCCCGGAAGGGCCCCTCCCCGGGCCGGCCCTCGTAGCGCCAGCCCTCGGCCAGCTCCAGGTAGCGGTGCCCGGAGCCATCGCGCAGCAGCCGTCCTTGGTGGGCCACCACCACCTGCACCGAGCCCCGGAGCCGAGTCTGCACGAAGAGCCCCTGCAGGCGCCCCTTCGGCCCGCGCTCCCGGGCATAGAAGACCACCCGCCCCCCCCGCAGGAGCTGGAAGCGCCCGGGGATCAGCGCCTCGGTCTCGGCCTCCGCCTGCGCCCGGGCCTGGAGCGCCGCCGCGCGCCGCTCCGCCCACGGGCCCAGCCCCAGGGAGACGGCCGCCACCAAGCCGGCCACCGGTAGGGAGACCATCAGCACCCCCGCCAGCACCCGGCCCGGACCCGCTCTGCAGGCGGCCAGGGCCACAGCCTCGGCATCCCGGTGCAGCCGCCCGAAGGCCAGGAGCACAGCCAGGAACAGCGCCAGGGGCAAGAGAGCCGGGAGGTTGCTGAGAGACTTCAGGGCCAGAAGCTCGAGGAGCAGCCGCCCCGGGAGCCCCCCCTGCTCGGCCTCGGCCAGGAAGCGCACCAGGCGATGGCTGATATAGATCAGGTAAAGGACCCCGGTCACGGCGGCCAGCGCGACCGCCACTTCCCGGGCCACGTAGCGCGCGATCAGCACCCCGATCCCCCCGCGCCGCGGGCCTCCTGGCAGCGGCGCGCGATTGGGTTACACTTCGCTTCTTTAAGGGGCCGCTCCACCAAGAGAGGCCCCGGGCGCCACCCGTGCCGAGCAGCCACCGGAGCAGCCATGGAGTTCACGGTCAAGAGCGGCAATCCCGAGAAGCAGCGCACCGCCTGCGTGGTGGTGGGGGTCTACGAGCCCCGACGGCCCAGCCCGGCGGCGGCCCGCCTGGACGAGGCCTCTGGGGGACACCTGGGGGCAGTGCTCCGTCGGGGGGATCTGGAGGGCAAACTAGGCCAGACCCTGCTCCTGCACCAGGTGCCCGGCACCCTCTGCGACCGCGTCCTCCTGGTGGGCTGCGGCCGGGAGCGCGAGCTCAACGAGACCCGTTACCGCCAGGTCCTCGTGGCCGCCGCCCAGCGGCTGAACGAGATCGGAGCCATGGAGGCGGTGAGCTATCTGCCCGAGCTCGCCGTCCGGGGGCGCGACCTGCCCTGGAAGGTGCGCCTGGCGGTAGAGGCCACGGAGGAGGCACTCTACCGGTTCGAGCAATTCCTCAGCAAGCCGGAGCGGCCCCGCCGGCCCCTGCGGCGCCTGGTGCTGGGGGTGCCCCGCCGGCGGGACCTGCCGGCCTGCGAGGAGGCTGTGGCCATTGGTCAGGCGGTGGCAGCCGGCGTGCGGCTGGCCCGAGACCTGGGCAACCTCCCGCCTAATGTGTGCACGCCGTCCTACCTGGCCGAGCAGGCGGCCGAGCTGGCCGGCAGGCACCCCGCCTGCCGGGTTCAGGTCCTGGAGCGGGAGGATATGGAGCGCGAGGGCATGGGGGCCCTGCTGGCCGTGGCCCGCGGCTCCCGGCAACCACCCAAGCTCATCGTGCTGGAGTACCGCGGGGGCGGGGAGAGCGAGCCCCCCGTGGCCCTGGTGGGCAAGGGCGTGACCTTCGACGCCGGCGGCATCTCCCTGAAGCCCGCCGCGGCCATGGACGAGATGAAATACGACATGTGCGGGGCGGCAGCGGTGCTCGGGACCCTGGAGGCGGCTGCTCGGCTGCGCCTGCCGCTCAACCTGCTGGGCGTGGTCCCGGCCACCGAGAACCTACCGGGCGGTAACGCCACCCGCCCCGGGGACATCGTGAGGACCCTCTCGGGGCAGACGGTGGAGATCCTCAACACCGACGCGGAGGGCCGACTCATCTTGTGCGACGCCCTCACCTACTGCGAGCGCTTCGGGCCTGAGACGGTGATCGACATCGCCACCCTCACCGGGGCTTGCGTCATCGCCCTGGGCCGGCACGCCACGGGGCTGATGAGCAACCACCCGCCCCTGGCCCATGAGCTGCTGGCGGCCGGTCGGACGGCCGCCGATCGGGCCTGGGAGCTGCCGCTGTGGGAGGAGTACCAGGAGCAGCTTAAGAGCCCCTTCGCCGACATGGCCAACATCGGGGGGCGGGAGGCCGGCACCATCACCGCCGCCTGCTTCCTGGCCCGCTTCACCGGCAAGTTCCGCTGGGCGCACCTGGACATCGCCGGCACCGCCTGGCTGACGGGCGAGCGCAAGAACGCCACCGGCCGCCCCGTGCCCCTGCTGACCCAGTTCCTGCTGGAGCGGGCCGCGGCCCGGGAGGGCGGAAGCCGCTAGGGAGCGCCGGGGTCGGGTCGTGACCCGGGTGGACTTCTATCTCCTGCCCCCAGGCCCGGAGGGCCCTGAGGGCTTCGCCTGCCGCTTGGCGGAGAAGGCCTGGCGCCAGGGGCTGCGCGTGCACCTGCGCGCCCCTGATGCCGAGAGCGCCAGGGCCCTGGACCGGATGCTATGGACCTATCGGGCGGGCAGCTTCGTGCCCCACGCTCTGGCCGGGGAGCTGCCCGAGGGCGCCGAGGAGGACCGGCCCGTGCTCCTGGGCGGGCCGGAGGAGCCCCCGCCCGAGCCTTGGCGGGACCTGTTGATCAATCTGGCCGGCGACATCCCGTCCTGGTTCGACGCCTTCCGGCGCCTGGCCGAGCCGGTGCCTCCCGATGGCCGGGAGGCGGCCCGGGTCCGCTACCGGCTCTACCGGGAGCGGGGCTGCGAGCTGCACGCCCATGACCTAGCGGGGAGCCGGGTGGGGGTGGAGGAGCGATGAGC
>WFXX01000199.1 GCA_015490395.1 Gammaproteobacteria bacterium
ACCTGCGGCGCCTGATGGCCCTGCGGTCCCTGGCCATCGGCGGCCACCCCGATGGCCAGGGCCTGGCCGCCGATGGCCAGGGACCGCAGGGCCATCAGGCGCCGCAGGTTGAGCCGCCCGGGCCGGGGCGCCGGCGGGTCGCCCCCTCGCGCCTCCTTCGCCATGGATCGAATTGTAACCCCGCTCACAGGCCGTCGGGGGCCGGTCCCGGGCCGGCCCGCCGGGCGAAGGCCGCCAGGCGGCGCAGGGCCGCCCGCCGCTCCCCGGGCTCCAGCCCCCGGGCCCGGGCCACGGCCCCGCCCAGGGCCCGGTGGAGGGCCTCGATGGTGTGGTCGTAGACCCGGCGGTCCACCGGATAGGGGGTGCGGTCCTTGCCCCCGTGGGCGAAGGCGTAGCGGGCCGGGTCCCGGGTGGAGGCGGGGGTGCCGTGCACCAGCTCGGCCACCAGGGCCAGGGCGCGCAGGGCCTTGGGGCCCAGGCCGGGGGTGAGGAGGAGCTGCTCGAAGTCCGCCGGCGGGCACTCGTAGGTGCGCAGCAGGACGCTCCCCAGGCGCCGCCGGTCCAGGTCCGTCAGGCGCAGGTCGTGGCGTCGGGGGAGGGCCAGCTCGGGGAGCCGGTCCAGGGCCCGGCGGACCTCCCGGTCCGGCTGGGAGGCGATGGCCACCAGGGCCTCCTGGGCGGGGCCGCTCTCGGCGGTGGCCAGGTTGAGGGCCACCCGCCCCCGGCGGTCGCAGCAGACGGCGGTATGGGGGTCCTGGGCGAAGCGGCGCACCCGCCGGCTCAGCCAGTGATAGCGGCGGGCCATGCCCCCGGTCCCGTCCATGCCCTGCTGCACCACGCACCACTGGCCGGAGGCGGCGAGGAAGAAGGCGTGGTGATAGAGCCGGTAGCCGTCCTGGAGGGCGGCCCCGTCCACCTTGGCCGCCAGGCGGCTGGCCCGCACCAGGGGGGCAGGATCCCGGCCCAGGCGCTCGCAGGCCGCCTCCAGCTCCTGCGGGGTGCGGCGCGCGGCGGCCCCCTTGCCTCCCGCGGCCCACAGGCCCAGCTCGGTCTCCCGCCCCCGCAGGGCCTCCTTGAGGGCGCCGGTGGTGGTGGTGGTCAGGCCGCTGGAGTGCCAGTCGAAGCCCAGCACGCAGCCCAGGGCCTGGAACCAGTAGGGGTCCGCCAGGCGGGCCAGGGCGCCCTCCGGGCCGTGCTCGGCCACGAGATGACGCAGGATCTCCCGGGCCAGGCGCACCATGCGCTGGAAGAGCCAGCGGGGGGCGCGGCCGTCGTGGAGGGGGAGCTGCGCGGTGCCGGTGCGCACGTGGTCAGCCGGGCCGGGGAGGCCCGCCCCGCTTGCCGGTCGAGCCCCAGAAGCCTAGTCTAGCATCCGGCCCGGAAGCCGGAGGGGCAGGCCGTGCTGGAGATCCCCGAGGAGGGGCGGCTGGAGGCGCTGGCCGCGCGCCTGGAGGGCCTGCTGCGGGAGCGCCCCGAGGGCTGGCGGGAGCACGAGCTCCTCGGCAGGCTGCGGGAGGAGTTCCCCGCCGAGTTCCGGCCCCGGCCCTGGGAGGGGGTGCTGGATCTGTTCCGCCGCCACGCCCTGCTCTTCCACTGCCTCTACCGCCTGGAGGGGCGCCTGAGCCGGGAGCAGCGGGGCCGGCTGCGCATCCACTGCCTGGAGATCCGCCTTCTGCCCTGGGCGCCGGGGCCGGGGGGCGGCCCCCATCCCGGGCCTGCGGACCCCCTGCGGGCCTATTACCTGGACCTGGAGGCCCTGCGGCGCACCCGCCCGGAGGACGTGGCCGCCCTGCTGGAGTCCTTTTGGCGGCGCCTGGGGGCCCGGGAGGGCCGAGCGGCGGACCTAGCGGCGCTGGGCCTGGAGGAGGGCGCCGACGAGGCCGCCATCCGGCGTCGCTTCCGGGAGCTGGCCATGCGCCACCATCCGGACCGGGGGGGCGATCCCGAGCGCTTCCAGGCCATCCGAGCCGCCTACGAGCGCCTGCTGGAGGGAGGGCGATGAGCGAGCCGCAGATCGGACGCTGGGACGAGGCCCGCCAAGGCCCCCTTACCGAGGAGGCCCTGCGCCGCCACTTGGAGGGGCTGGGCTACACGGTGAGCCGCTACGTCTACCCGCCGGGGACCTACTTCCCGCCCCACACCCACGAGGTGGACAA
>WFXX01000200.1 GCA_015490395.1 Gammaproteobacteria bacterium
GGGCTGGGCCGCGTCCTGCCCCTGCTGGTGGTCTCGCCCCAGCCCTGGTTCCCCGGCCAGGGCCTCCTGCGGCGCTGGCGTCCCCACTTCCGGCCCCCGGCCCCCCGGCGCGAGGTGCAGGCGGGCTTCGAGGTGCTGCACCCGCCCTTCCTCTGCCCGCCCGGCGTGCTCAAGGGCTGGGACGGTGACCTGCTGGCCGCCTCCCTGCTGCCCTGGATGCGCCGCCTGGCCCACCGCTTCGACGTGATCGACGCCCACTTCGCCTATCCGGACGGCTACGCGGCCGTGAGGCTGGGCCGGGCCCTGGGCAAGCCGGTCACCATCACCCTGCGGGGCACGGAGGTCCCCCACAGCCGCCATCCCGTCAAGCGCCGCAAGCTGCTTCAGGCCCTGGAAGGGGCCGCCCGCGTCTTCGCCGTGGCCGAGGCCCTCAAGGCGCACGTCGTGAGCCTCGGTGCCGACCCGGCCAAGATCCAGGTGGTGCCCAATGGTGTCGACACCGAGCGCTTCCGCCCCGAGGACCGGCGGCAGGCCCGGCGCCGCCTGGGCCTGCCCGAGGGTGGGCGCTGGCTGATCACCGTGGGGGGGCTGGTGCCCCGCAAGGGCTTCCACCGGGTCATCGAGCTGCTGCCGCAGCTGCCCGGGGACGTGGGCTATCTCGTGGTGGGTGGCGCCAGCGCCGAGGGCGACCACGAGGCCGCGCTGCGGCGCCTGGCCGAGGAGCGGGGCGTGGCGCACCGGGTGCGCTTCCTGGGGCCCTGGGATCCCGACGAGCTCCGCTGGCCGCTCTCTGCGGCCGACGTCTTCGTGCTGGCCTCCAGCAACGAGGGCTGGGCCAACGTCCTCCTGGAGGCCATGGCCTGCGGGCTGCCCGTGGTGGCCACCGACGTCGGCGGCAACCGGGAGGTGGTCTGCCGGCCCGGGCTGGGCACGGTGGTGCCCTTCGGTGACCAGGAGGCCCTGCGCCGGGCCCTGGCCGAGGCCCTGGAGCGCCGCTGGGACCGGGCTGCCCTGCGCGCCCACGCCGAGGCCAACCGCTGGGAGGCCCGCATCGCCACCCTGGCCCGCGCCCTCGAGGAGGTGGCCACCGGTGCCCGTTGACCGCGTCTCCCGCGCCCCGGGCCGGCTGCTGCAGCTGGCCCTCAAGCCGGCGGTGCAGCGCCTGCGCCGCGCGCCCCGGCGGCTCCACGTGCTGGTCAGCGGCGTGCAGCGCTCCGGCACCAACCTGGTCATGGACATCCTCGAGCGCTCCTGGGAGACGGAGGTGATCCACGAGCGCGACCCGCGCGGGTTTGCCAACTACGAGATGCGGCCGCTTCCCGTGATCCGGGAGCTGGCCCGGCGCTCCCCGGCGCCCGTCTTCGTCATCAAGGCCCTCTGCGAGGCCGAGCGCCTGCCCGAGCTGCTGGACGCCCTGGCGCCGGCCAGGGCCCTGTGGGTGCTGCGCCACTACGACGCCGTGGCCCGCTCCATGCTCCGCTCCTTCCCCAACCAGGCCCAGGTGGCCCGCTGGCTGGCCCAGGGCCCGGACGAGAGCTGGTGGCCCGGGCGGGGCGTCTCGGACGAGACCCGGGCCCTGCTCCGGGAGGTGGTCCACGACGGCCTGACGGACGCCTCGGGCGCCGCCCTCCTCTGGTGGTGCCGCAACCGGCTGTACTTCGAGCGCGGCCTGCGGGAGGACCAGCGGGTGCGCCTGGTCCGCTACGAGGAGCTGCTCGCGGACCCCGGGCGCTGGATCGGGGAGGCGGCCGCCTTCCTGGGGCTGCGGCCGACGTCCGCCATGCGCGCCCTGGTGCGCCCTCGTCCCGCTCGCGCGAAGCCCTGCGAGGGCATCGAGCCTGCCGTGCGCGCCCTCTGCGACGCGCTCTGGGCCCGCTTTGAAGGGGAGGGGATGTCGTGAGCCTCTACACCCGGCTCGTTTCCGGGCTGCTCTTCCCCCTCCACGAGGCCCTCAAGGGCCACCGCACGGTGGCCGTGCGCCGGTGGATGGAGCAGACCCAGTGGTGGGACCCGGAGCGGCTGCGGGCCCTGCAGCTCGAGCGGCTGCGGGCCCTGCTGCGCCGGGCCTGGGAGCAGGTGCCCTACTACCGCCCTCTCCTGGAGGAGGCCGGACTCGAGGGGGGGCGCATCGAGCGCCTGGAGGACCTGGCGCGCCTGCCCTTCCTGACCAAGGCCCGCATCCGCGAGCACCTCGAGGCGCTGCGGGCCCGGGACGCCCGGGGGTTGAGGCCCTTCAACACGGGAGGCTCCACCGGCGAGCCGCTACAGTTCCTCATCGGCACCGAGCGGGTCAGCCACGACGTGGCGGCCAAGTGGCGGGCCACCCGCTGGTGGGGCGTGGACATCGGCGACCGGGAGGCGGTGGTCTGGGGCTCGCCCATCGAGCTGGGCGCCCAGGACCGGATCCGGGCCGTGCGCGACGCGCTGCTGAGGACCCGGCTCTATCCCGCCTTTGAGATGTCCGAGGCCCGCATGGACGCCTACCTCCAGGCCCTGCGCCGCCAGCGCCCCGCCATGGTCTTCGGCTATCCCTCCTCCATCGAGCTGCTGGCGGCCCATGCGCGAAGGCGCCGGGTGCGGCTGGACGACCTCGGCGTGCGGGTGGTCTTCACCACCGCCGAGACCCTCTATCCCCACCAGCGCGAGGCCATCGCCGGGGCCTTCGGCTGCCCCGTGGCCAACGGCTACGGCGGCAGGGATGCAGGCTTCATCGCCCACGAGTGCCCCGAGGGGGGGATGCATCTGACCGCCGAGGACATCGTCCTGGAGCTGGTGGACGCCGAGGGCCGGGCGGTGCCCCCCGGCGAGCCCGGGGAGGTGGTGGTGACGCATCTGGCCACCGGCGACTTCCCCTTCATCCGCTACCGCACGGGGGACGTGGCGGTGCTCGGCACCGGGCCCTGTCCCTGCGGCCGCGGCCTGCCGATACTGAAGGAGGTGCAGGGGCGCACCACGGACTTCGTCGTGGCCCGGGACGGCACCGTGATGCATGCGCTCGCCCTGATCTACGTGCTGCGGGAGCTGCCCGGGGTGGCCTCCTTCCGCATCCTTCAGGAGAGCCTCGAGCGCACCGTGGTGGACGTGGTGCCGGGGGAGGGCTACGGCGATGGCGTGCGGGAGCGCATCCGGGAAGGGATCGCCGCCCGCCTGGGCGAGGGCGTGGAGGTGGTGGTCCGGGAGGTCGCCGCCATCCCC
>WFXX01000201.1 GCA_015490395.1 Gammaproteobacteria bacterium
GTTCCTGGGCGAGACGGGCAGCGGTCATGCCGTGGCCATGGACGGCCCCCCGAGGGGGGCGGCCGGAACCTGGGGCCCCGCCCCATGGAGATGCTCCTCCTGGGGCTGGGGGCCTGCACGGCCTACGACGTGGTCGCCATCCTGCGCAAGGCCCGCCAGCCGGTGGCCGGCTGCCGGGTGGAGGTGGAGGCCGAGCGCGCCGAGCAGCCGCCCAGGGTCTTCACCCGCATCCTGCTCCGCTACCGGGTGGCGGGCCGGGGGCTGCGGGCGGCGGCCGTGGAGCGGGCGGTGCGGCTCTCGGCCGAGAAGTACTGCTCGGCCTCCGTCATGCTGGGGGCCACGGCGGAGATCGGCCACGAGTGGCGTATCGTGGACCCGGAGGGGGAGGCGGGCTGAGGGCGTTTGCCTCCGGAAGCGCCTTGGGTTAGCATTCTGCGTTTTCCTGGAGACGGGCAGGGGGTTCCCAAATGGAGCGGCCGGCGCCCACCGCGGGCCTGCGCCACGTGGCCCTCTTCGTGGAGGACCTGGAGGCCTGCGAGCGCTTCTACGTGGAGCTGCTGGGGATGCGGGTGGAGTGGCGCCCGGACCCCGACAACGTCTACCTCAGCTCCGGCGGCGACAACCTGGCCCTCCACCGGCTGCCCCCGGGGGCCTCTCCGGCTGGGGTCCAGCGCCTGGATCACATCGGCTTCGCCCTGCGCTCGCCGGAGGAGGTGGACGCCTGGCACCACTTCCTCCGGGGGCGGGGGGTGCGGATCAAGGCCGCGCCCCGCACCCACCGGGACGGGGCGCGCAGCTTCTACTGCTGGGATCCGGCCGGGACCACGGTGCAGCTCATCTATCATCCCCCCTTGCTCGCCTCCAGCGGCTGAAGGGGGCGGCGGCGCAGGCCGCCGAGGGCCGGGAGCACAGGAGAACGGGGGCGCGCGCGGTGGTCAAGCCTCTCAAGCGGCTGAAGCTGTACGGGTTCAACAACCTCACCAAGACCCTCAGCTTCAACATCTACGACATCTGCTACGCCCGCAGCGAGGCACAGCGGCGGGAGTACATCGAGTACATCGACGAGGTGTACAACGCCGAGCGCCTCACCCAGATCCTGACCCAGGTGGCCGAGATCATCGGGGCCACCGTCCTCAACGTGGCCCGGCAGGACTACGAGCCCCAGGGGGCCTCGGTGACCATGCTCATCTCCGAGGAGCCGGTGGCCGCCCGCCAGCTCTCCAACCAGGCCGCGCCGGGGCCCCTCCCTGAGACACCTCTTCCTGAGTCGGTGGTGGCGCACCTGGACAAGAGCCACATCACCGTCCACACCTATCCAGAGAGCCATCCGGACGGAGGCATCAGCACCTTCCGGGCGGACATCGACGTCTCCACCTGCGGGCGCATCTCCCCGCTCAAGGCCCTGAACTTCCTCATCCACAGCTTCGAGTCCGACATCGTCATCGTGGACTACCGGGTGCGGGGCTTCACCCGGGACGTGCGCGGGAAGAAGCACTTCATCGACCACAAGATCCACTCCATCCAGGATTACATCGACAAGGAGACCCTGGCCCGCTACCAGGTGGTGGACGTCAACATCTACCAGGAGAACATCTTCCACTCGAAGATGATGCTCCGGGAGTTCGACCTGGACAACTACCTCTTCGGCGTGGACGCCCGGGAGCTGGCCCCGCGGGAGCAGCGGCGCATCCGCCAGCGGCTGCAGCGGGAGATGACCGAGATCTTCTACGGCCGTAACCTGCGCTGAGGGCCCGCGAGCGGCGGCATGCGCATCCTTCACGTCCTGGATCACTCCCTTCCGCTGCATAGCGGCTACACCTTCCGCACCCGGGCCATCTTGCGGGAGCAGCAGCGCCTGGGCTGGCACCCGGTGGCGCTGACCTCGGCCAAGCACCAGCAGGCGGTGCTGGCCAAGGGCAGGGTCCCGCCCCCCTTGGAAGAGGAGCTGGAGGGTCTGCGCTTCCACCGCACTCCCTGGGAGCCGCCCCCCTGGGCCCGGCTGCCGGCTTTGGCCCAGTGGGAGGTGGTGCGGGGCCTGCGCCGGCGCATCCTGGAAGTGGCCCGCCGGGAGCGGGTGGCCCTCATCCATGCTCACTCCCCGGCCCTGAACGGCCTGGCCGCCCTGCAGGCGGCCAGGCGGCTGGGCCTGCCCGTGGTCTACGAGGTGCGCGCCTTCTGGGAGGACGCCGCCGTGGACCACGGCACCTGCCGGGAGGGGGACCTCCGTTACCGGCTCACCCGGTCCTTGGAGAGCTACGTCCTGCGCCGGGCCCGGGCGGTGGCCTGCCTCTGCGAGGGGCTGCGCGGCGACATCTTGGCCCGGGGCCTGCCTCCTGAGCGGGTGGTCGTGGTACCCAACGCCGTGGACGTGGAGCGCTTTCAGGCGGGGCGGGCCCCGGATCCGGAGCTGGTCCGGGCTATGGGCTTGGAGAGCCGCCGGGTGCTGGCCTTCATCGGCTCCTTCTACGCCTACGAGGGGGTGGGGCTGCTCCTGGAGGCCCTCCCCGCGGTGCTGGCGCGCCGCCCGGAGGTTCGGCTCCTGCTGGTGGGGGGTGGGCCTGAGGAGGGCCGGCTAAGGGAGCAGGCCCAGCGCCTGGGGCTGGACGAGCGGGTCTATTTCACTGGCCGGGTGCCCCACGATCAGGTCCAGCGCTATTACGACCTGGCCGAGGTGCTGGTCTATCCTCGGCTGCCCATGCGCCTGACGGAGCTGGTCACCCCCCTCAAGCCCCTGGAGGCCATGGCCCAAGGGAAGCTGGTGCTGGCCTCGGACGTGGGTGGGCACCGGGAGCTGATCCGCCACGGCGAGACCGGCCGGCTCTTTCCTGCGGGTGACCGGGAGGCCCTGGCCCAGGCCATCCTCGAGCTTCTGGAAGCAGAGGAGGCCTGGCCGGCCCTGCGGGAGGCGGCCCGGCGCTTCGTGGAGCGCGAGCGCACTTGGCCGGCCAGCGTGGCCCGCTACCGAGAGCTCTACGGCCGGGCCCTGGCCGCTGCCGGCCGGGCATGAGCCCACCCCCGCCGGCGCCTCCGGGGCTGCCCTACTGGCGCCTGTCCCTGTTCTACGCCCTCCACTTCGCCTCTCTGGGGGCCCTCCTGCCTTATTGGGGGCTGTACCTGGAGGGGAGGGGCTTCGATGCCGCGGCCATCGGCCAGCTCATGGCCCTCCTGGTGGCTACCAAGATCGTGGCCCCCTACCTCTGGGGCTGGCTGGCCGATCTTCGGGGCCGGCGCATGCCCGTGGTCCGGGTGGGGGCCCTGGGGGCCGCCCTGGCCTTCGCGGCCCTGGTGACCCCTGGGGGCTTCGGCTGGGTGGCCGGGGCCATGCTCCTCTTCGGCGCCTTCTGGAACGCCTGCCTGCCCCAGATGGAGGCGGTCACCTTCGCCCACCTGGGGAGCCGCCCCCAACGCTACGCTCGGGTGCGCCTCTGGGGCTCCCTGGGCTTCATCGCCGCGGTGGGCGGCCTGGGGCCCGCCCTGGACCGTTGGGGCCTGGAGCTGCTGCCCTGGGTGCTGCTAGGCCTGCTGGGCGCCAGCGCGGCGGCCGCTTGGGCCGTGCCCGAGCCGCCGCCGGCCTCTGGCGGGGAGGAGGGCAACGGCGTTCGGCTGGGCCGGACCTTGTGGCGTCCCCAGGTGCTGGCCCTGCTCTTGGTCTGTTTTCTCATGCAGGCTGGGCACGGCCCCTACTACACCTTCTATTCCATTCACCTGGAGGCCCTGGGGCATCCGCGCTGGCTCATCGGCCAGCTCTGGGCCCTGGGCGTGGCGGCGGAGGTGCTCCTCTTCCTGGCCATGCCGGCGCTGGTGCGGCGCTGGGCCCTGTCCCAGCTGCTCTTGGCCAGCCTGCTCCTGGCCGCCCTGCGTTGGGTGCTGGTGGGCTGGCTGGCCGGATCCCTGCCCGTGCTGGTGGCCGCCCAGCTGCTGCACGCCGCCACCTTCGGCCTCTATCACGGCGCGGCCATTCAAATGATCCATGAGCTCTTCCCGGGCCGGCTCCAAGGCCGGGGTCAGGCCCTTTACAGCGGCCTCAGCTTCGGCGCCGGCGGGGCCCTGGGCTCCTGGGCGGCGGGGGCCCTGTGGGAA
>WFXX01000202.1 GCA_015490395.1 Gammaproteobacteria bacterium
CCGCCACACCAGTGGCTGCTGCCGGCTGCCTTGGTGGCCCTGCTGGCCGCGCCCTCTCTCTTGCCGCCGGCCGCCGGGTAGAGAGCCGTCAGAAGGGGGCCTGACCCTCCGGCACCAGCACCAAGCCGGCCAACGGGGGCAGGGTGAGCACCACCGACCAGGGCCTGCCCATCCAGGGCACCGGCTCGGCCTCCACCCAGCCCGCGTTGCCCACGTTGCTGCCCTCGTAGTGGCAGGAGTCGGAGTTTAGCACCTCGCGCCACCTGCCCCCGCAGGGCACCCCCACCCGGTAGCCGTGCCGCACCACGGGGGTGAAGTTCAGCACCACCGCCGCCACCTGGTCCCCGGCCCGGCGCAGATAGCTCAGCACCGACTGGGCGGCGTCGTGGCAGTCGATCCACTCGAAGCCCTGGGACTCGAAGTCGAAGCGGTGCAGGGCGGGCAGCGTCCGGTAGAGGCGGTTGAGGTCCGCCACCAGGCGCTGCACCCCTCGGTGCAGGGGCACCTCCAGCAGGTGCCAGTCCAGCTCCCCGTCGTGGTTCCACTCCCGCCCCTGGCCGAACTCGCAGCCCATGAACAGCAGCTTCTTGCCCGGGTAGGTGAACTGGTAGACGAAGAGCAGGCGCAGGTTGGCGAACTGCTGCCAGGCATCGCCCGGCATGCGCGCCAGCAGCGAGCCCTTGCCGTGCACCACCTCGTCGTGGGAGAAGGGCAGGACGAAGTTCTCCGAGAAGCAGTAGAGCAGCCCGAAGGTGAGCTGGTTGTGGTGGTAGTGGCGGTAGATGGGGTCCCGGGACAGGTAGTCCAGGGTGTCGTGCATCCAGCCCATGTTCCACTTCATGGAGAAGCCCAGCCCCCCCAGCCAGGTGGGGCGGGAGACCATGGGCCAGGCGGTGGACTCCTCGGCGATGGTCACGGTGCCCGGGAACTGGCTGTGGGTGACCTCGTTGAGCTGGCGCAGGAAGGCGATGGCCTCCAGGTTCTCGTTGCCGCCGTAGATATTGGGCACCCAGTCGCCGGGCTCGCGGGAGTAGTCCAGGTAGAGCATGGAGGCCACCGCGTCCACCCGCAGCCCGTCGATGTGATATTCCTGCAGCCAGTGCACCGCGCTCGAGAGCAGGTAGTTGCGCACCTCGTTGCGGCCGTAGTTGTAGATCAGGGTGCCCCAGTCGCGGTGCTCGCCCCGGCGGGGGTCCTCGTGCTCGTAGAGGGCGGTGCCGTCGAAGCGGGCCAGGCCGTGGGGGTCCTTGGGGAAGTGCCCGGGCACCCAGTCCAGGATCACCCCCAGCCCGTGCCGGTGGAGGTGGTCCACGAAGTAGCGGAAGTCGGCAGGGCTGCCGTAGCGGGCCGTGGGGGCGTAGTTGCCCACCGGCTGGTAGCCCCAGGAGGCATCGAGGGGATGCTCGCCGATGGGCAGGAGCTCCACGTGGGTGAAGCCCAGGGGCAAGAGGTAGTCCACCAGGCGGTGGGCCAGCTCCCGGTAGCCGAGGAAGCCGCCCCGGGGATCCCGTCGCCAGGAGCCCAGGTGCACCTCGTAGATGGAGAAGGGCCGGTGCTGCCAGGAGCCGGAGGCCCGCTCCTCCAGCCAGGCGTCGTCGCCCCAGGGAAAGGGCGTAGGGTCTGGCACCACGTTGGCGGTGGCCGGGCGGCGCTCGAAGCGCTGCCCGTAGGGGTCGGCCTTGAGGTGCACGGTGCCCCGGGCCCGGTTGCGCAGCTCGAACTTGTACAGCGCCCCGGGCGCGAGGCCTGGGATGAACAGCTCCCAGACGCCCGTGGCGCCCCGCACCCGCATGGGGTGGCGGCGGCCGTCCCAGCGGTTGAAGTCGCCCACCACGCTCACCCGCTCGGCGTTGGGGGCCCAGGTGGCGAAGCGCACCCCGGCGATGCCGTCCACGGTCACGACGTGGGCGCCCAGGAAGCGGTAGGCGTGCCAGTGGCGGCCCTCCCCGAAGAGGTAGAGGTCGAAGTCCGGGATCTGGGGGGGGAAGCAATAGGGGTCGTAGGTCTCGTGCCGGCTGCCGTCGCCCTCCTGCCACCGCAGCCGGTAGCGCTCGGGGACCCGCCCGGCGGGGAAGCGGCCGAGGAAGAAGTCGCAGAGCCAGGGCCGCTCCCGGCCCCCGTCCAGGCGCTCCAGGGGCAGGGGACGGCCCTCGGCGTCCAGGAGCTCGGCCGCCACCGCTCCCGGGAGATAGGCCAACACCCGCACCCGGCCCCCGTCCTCGGGATGGGGTCCCAGCACCGCGAAGGGATCGTGATGGCGGGCCTCGGCGATGCGGGCCAGCTCGGCGAGCAGCTCCGGCGGCAGGGCGGCGCCGGACGCAAGCTTCTCGGGCATGGCGGTGAGCGGGCTCCTGGCGGGTGTCGCTGCCAGCGGGCCCCACGAGAGCGGGTCGCCGCGGCGCGGGCGATGATAGCATAACGGCCGTCGCCGCCCGCCTGCGAGGAGGCCCGGTGCCCGCCCAGCGCTTCGTCAGCCGCCTGACCCAGGACACCCTGGCCCTGATCCTGGCCGGCGGCCGGGGCTCGCGGCTCAAGCACCTGACCCTGTGGCGGGCCAAGCCGGCGGTGCCCTTCGGGGGCAAGTTCCGCATCATCGACTTCCCTCTATCCAACTGCCTCAACTCGGGCATTCGACGCATGGCCGTGCTCACCCAGTACAAGGCCCACTCCCTGATCCGCCACATCCAGCAGGGCTGGTCCTTCCTGCGCGCGGAGCTGGGCGAGTTCGTGGAGGTGGTGCCCGCCCAGCAGCGGGTGAAGGCCTCCTGGTACGCGGGCACGGCTGATGCGGTCTACCAGAACCTGGACATCATCCGGGCCCACGGGGCGGGCCACGTGCTCGTCCTGGCCGGCGACCACGTCTACAAGATGGACTACGGCCCCATGCTGGCCTGGCACGCCGAGCACGGGGCCCAGCTCACCATCGGGGTCCTCGAGGTGCCGGTAGAGCAGGCGCGGGCCTTCGGGGTGCTCCAGGTGGATGCGGACTGGCGGGTGACCGCCTTCGAGGAGAAGCCGGAGCGTCCCACCCCGCTGGCGGGCCGCCCCGACCGGGCCCTGGCCTCCATGGGGATCTATGTCTTCGACGCCGACTTCCTGGAGCGCTGCCTGGTGGAGGACGCCTCCCTCCCGGGCTCCAGCCACGACTTCGGCAAGGACGTCATCCCCCGGGCCATCGGCACCAGCCGCGTGGTGGCCTATCCCTTCCGGGACGCGCAGGGACGCCAGGCCTACTGGCGGGACGTGGGCACGGTGGACGCCTTTTGGGAGGCCAACCTGGAGCTGGTGGCGGTGACCCCGCCCCTGGACCTCTATGACCGCTCCTGGCCCATCTGGACCTACCAGCCCCAGCTCCCCCCGGCCAAGTTCGTCCTCGACGAGGAGGGGCGGCGGGGGATGGCGGTGGATGCCATGGTCTCCGGCGGCTGCATCGTCTCCGGGGCCCTGGTGCGCCGCTCCCTGCTCTTCTCCGGGGTGCGGGTGGCCGAAGGCGCCCTGGTGGAGGAGAGCGTGATCCTGCCCGAGGTGGAGATCGGCCCGGGCTGCCGCATCCGCCGGGCGGTGGTGGACAAGGGCTGCCGGGTGCCCCCGGGCACGGTGATCGGCGAGGACCCCGAGGAGGACGGGCGGCGCTACTACCTCAGCGAGGGAGGGGTGAGGCTGGTGATCCCCGAGATGTTCGGCCAGAGGAGGGCGCATGTCCGCTGAGCCGCCCCTGAGGGTGGTGCTGTGCTGGCACATGCACCAGCCCGAGTACCGGGACCTGCTGAGCGGGACCTACCAGCTCCCGTGGACCTATCTGCACGCCATCAAGGACTACGTGGACATGGCCGCCCACCTGGAGGCCGTGCCCGGCATGCGGGCGGTGGTGAACTTCACCCCGGTGCTCTTGGAGCAGCTCCAGGACTACCACGCCCAGCTCCAGGCCTACCTCCGCGACGGCGGGGCTCTGCGCGATCCCCTGCTGGCGGCCCTGGACGAGCCGGCCCTCCCGGTGCGCCCCGAGGAGCGGCTGGCCTTGGTGCGCTCCTGCCTGCGGGCACACCGCCGGCATATGATCGAGGCCTATCCGCGCTATCGCCTGCTGGCCGAGATAGCCGACTGGATGGTGGAGCGGCAGGGGCCGGTGGCCTATCTCAGCGAGGAGTACCTGGCCGACCTCCTGGTCTGGTACCACCTGGCCTGGCTGGGCGAGACGGTGCGCCGGGAGGACGCCCGCGTGGCCCGGCTCATGGCCAAGGGCGGCCACTTCACCCTCCACGAGCGCCGGGAGCTGCTCGAGGTGATCGCCTCCCTGCTGGAGGGGCTCCTGGACCGCTACCGGCGCCTGGCCGAGGGGGGGCGGGTAGAGCTGGCCATGAGCCCCTATGGCCACCCCATGCTCCCGCTGCTCATCGACCTGGAGGCCGCCCGCGAGGCCCAGCCGCGCCTGCGCCTGCCCTTGCTGCGGGCCTACCCGGGCGGGGAGGAGCGAGCCCGCTGGCACCTGGAGCGGGGGCTGCAGGTCTTCGAGGCCTGCTTCGGCCACCGCCCGACGGGTTGCTGGCCCAGCGAGGGGGGGCTGAGCGAGGCCGTCCTGAGGCTGCTCGGCGAGCATGGCTTCCGCTGGACGGCCACCGGGGAGTCGGTGCTGGCCCACAGCCTGGAGGCCTCCGGGGTGGAGCGGGAGGGGCGAGGCTGGCTGTTCCGTCCCTACCGCCTGGAGGGGGCTCCCGGCACGCCGGCCTGCTTCTTCCGCGACGACGGCCTCTCCGACCTCATCGGCTTCCAGTATGCGGATTGGCATGCGGACGATGCCGTGCAGGACCTGATCGGGCACCTGGAGCGCATCGCCGCCCAGTGCGCGGGCGACCCCGGGGCGGTGGTAGCCATCATCCTCGACGGCGAGAACGCCTGGGAGCACTATCCCTACAACGGCTACTACTTCCTGCGCCAGCTCTACGAGCGCCTGGCGGGGCACCCGCGCCTGGAGCCCACCACCTTCGCCGATTGCCTGGCCCAGGGCGTGGCCCCACGCCCCCTCAAGCGGCTGGTGGCCGGGAGCTGGGTGCACGGGACCTTCTCCACCTGGATCGGCGACCCGGACAAGAACCGGGGCTGGGAGCTGCTGGGCCGGGCCAAGGAGGCCTTCGATCGGGCCCGGGCAGGCGGCTACCTGGTAGGCCCGGCCCTGGAGGCCGCCGAGCGCCAGCTGGCCGCCTGCGAGGGCTCGGACTGGTGCTGGTGGTTCGGGGACTACAACCCGGCCGAGTCGGTGAGCGACTTCGATCGCCTGTACCGGATGCACTTGGCCAACCTCTACCACCTGGCCGGCGAGGAGCCCCCGGAGGAGCTGGCCCATCACGTCAGCCACGGCGGGGGGGCGCCGGAGCGGGGCGGGGCCATGCGCCGGGGCCAGGGCTGAGGCC
>WFXX01000203.1 GCA_015490395.1 Gammaproteobacteria bacterium
ACCACCCGCTCCGGCTTGAGCAGGCGCGCCAGCGCGTGCAGGAACTCCACCGTCTCCACCTCAGGGCTCCAGGCATCGAACATGGACCACAGGCGCGGCTCAGGGCAGCGCGAGGCGGCCGTCCCCAGCTCCGCGCTCACCGGCTCCCCGGGAAAGAGCCGCGAGGCGCGCCGGGGACGGGGGCTCCGCTCCCAGGCCTCGAGACGCCTGCGCCACCCCTCCTCCCCCACCCAGGGCTTGGCGGCGTAGTTGGCGCGGTAATAGTCCTCGCGGCGGCGGAACTCCTCCGCCTCGTGCCCCAGGTTCCGCACCAGGTAGCGCGGCGCCCACGCCACCAGGTAGCCCGCCCGCCGGACCTCCTCGGACAGCCGCGGGTCGTTGGGCAAGCGCACGCCGCCGGGGCCCTCGATGTTGCGCACCCGCACCCCCGCCTCCCAGAGCTCCCGGCGCAGCAGCGAGCTGGTGCCCACGTTGCCCGCCGCCTCATAGATGAAGCGCACCCCAGCCCTGAGCAGCCGGCAGGGCTTGGGCTCCCACACCTCCCCGTCCTCGGGCACCGGCCCGAACAGGGAGAGCTGCCCCAGGCGCGGGAAGCGCCCGAACAGCTCCAGGGCCTCCTCGGCCCAGCCGGGCCGGTACTCCAGGTCGTTCTCGCTGAGGTGCAGCAGCCGCCCCCGCGCCCGCGCCAGGCCCTCGTTGAAGGCCTCGCCCCCCCGGTTCTCGTTCAGGTAGATGGCCTGCGCCTGGGGATGGGCCCGGCAGAAGGCCTCCATCACCTCCCGGGAGCCGTCCGTGGAGGCGTTGTCCACGATGAAGAGCTCGTGCGGGACGGTGGTGGCCTCGCGATAGCTCTCCAGCGTCCGGCGGAGCAGGTCCGCCCGGTTCCAGTTGAGCACTACCGTGCTGATGAGGGGATGCTGGCTCATGCTGCCGGTGCCGGGATGCCGCGGCGCCCCGGATACGGCAGGGGCCCGGCCCGGCTCACGCCGGGAGGGCCCCCTCCATAGGACGCTCTCGGAGCTGGATCAGACCCTTATTGTACCCTGCGCGGCCGACGGCCAGGGGCGCCGGATGGCCTCCACGGGCTTGAGCGGCGGCAGCTCCTCCACCACCGGGTGGGACAGGCGCACCGGCCGGGGCATCCGGCCCGCGCCCAGGTGCCGGAGCGCCTCACGCGACGGTCCATACCCCAGCGCCGCCAGCGCCCTCAGCCCCGCCAGGCCCCGCTCCCGCTCACCCCACAGGCACTCCAGCCAGGCCATGTCGTGCCGCACCGCCGGGTGCGACCCGAGCAGCCGCGCGGCCTCCCCCAGGCAGGAGCGGGCCAGGTCCGCGTCCGGGAAGGGCGGCTGGAGCACCGCCAGGGCGAAGTCCACCCAGGCAGCGCCCCAGGCCACCGGGTCCTCCGGATACCGCCCGAGGCCCGGATACACCTCCTCTAGCCGCACCTCCCGCCGCCTGCGGGCCAGCACCCGGAAGGCCTCCTCCAGGGACTGGCGCCCCCGGGAGCGCTCGATGCCCTCCCCCTCGTAGTAGAGCCCCAACACCTCCTGCACGTGCCAGGCCCCGAAGCGCCTGGCCGTGCGCAGGTGCATGTCCAGGTCCCCGGCCACCTCGTAGGAGGCGTCGAACAGCCCTACCGCCCCGTGCGCGTCCCGCCGCCACATGGGCTGCGGCCCGAAGACGTAGTAGACCAGGGCCTGGCGCAGCGACCAGTCGGGGCGCCCGGCCACCTCGTAGGCCGTGTTCGCCTCCCAGGTCTCGTTCTCCCCCCGGGTGATAAGGTTGTCCCCGTAGGCCACCCCCACCCGCCGGCGCTCCAGCTCCCGGGCCAGGCGCTCCAGGGCATCCGGCCGGTGCCGGTCGTCCGTGTTGGCATTGGTGAGGTAGCGCCCCCGGGCCAGGCCGATGGCCCGATTCCAGGCCGCGTAGAGGGGCTCGCGCTCGGTGCGGAGATAGCGGATGGCCCGGCCCGGGTGCGCCCGCTGGAAGGCCCGGACCACCTCCCCCTCCGCCTGCTGGGAGCCGCTGTCGATCACCACGATCTCCAGCGCCTCCCCCAGGCTCTGGCGCAGCAGATCCTCCAGGCAGCCCCGGATGAAGCGCTCGCTGTTGTAGGTCGAGACGATGGCGGTGACGAGGGGGGCGGACAAGGCGCCGGGCTAGCCAGGACCTGTGGAAATCGCCATGATCCAATAAATTACACCCTTACAGCCTCGGCGTGAACCGCCATCGACGTCGTCCTCCGTCACGCCGGGCTGTCCAACGCGAACCTCAAGCCCCACACCCTGGCCGACACCATCAACGAGATCTGTCGCACCCTGATGCGGAACCGCCCCTCCTGCACCCCGCGCCTCGCCCTCGAGACCGCGCTCCATCGGGCTATCACCTCCGGCTGCCCACCCACCACGCCTTTCATCACTCTGTGCCGCGAGCCGATAGCCCGCCTGGCATCCAGATTCTTCGAACATCCCAACACGCGTCCAGCGCTCGTCGTCATGGGACAGGCAACATGCATGCAGAAGCCGTGGTCCGCCACCCCCGTCACCACCTCACGGTCGACAGGAGCCGTTCAGAACACCGCCGGCTGGCTCGAGCCCGAGCGGCCGCCTACCTTGCGCTCTCGCCTGCGGAACCCTTTCAATAGAACACCAGTCGCCCTTCCGACACCATGGGCCGGATGGGACGAGGCGGCAGCGCATCGAACCAGCCGCCCTCCTCCTCGTATATCTTGCGCTCCCGCTCGATGATCGTCTCCGCCTCCCGGTGGTAGGCCTCCATCTGCATCGTCTTCTGCTCCCCGTGCCGCCGAAAGACCGCGAAGCTGTGGTCGATCCGGTGCAGATGCGCATGCCGAAAGAAACGCATCCAGAGCTCGAAGTCTCCCGCATAGCGGAGCGAGCCGTCCACATAGCCCCCCGCCCGCTCCCATAGCGATCGCCTCCAGAAGGTGCCCTCCTGCTGAATGAAGGAGATCAGACCGTGCTCCAGATAGAACCTCCTAGAATACGGGCGCATGCGCGCCAGCGTCGAGACCTTGCCGTCCGGCAACAGGATGTCGGGCCGACCGGTGACCCACTCCACGTCCCTCCTCAGCGCGAACAGCGCCCCGACCACGAAGAGGGAGTCCTTCCGGTAGTAATCGTCCGAGTTGATCCAGCCCAGGACATCCCCCGTCGCCCGACGGAGGCCCTCGTTCACCGCCTCATACTGCCCTTCATCCTCGTGGCTCCGCCACCACGCCAGATGCTTCTCGTATCTCTTGATGATCTCCACCGATCCGTCGGTGCTCCCTCCGTCGAGGATCATGTATTCCAGGTTGGGATAGCCCTGACCCAACACCGACTCGATGGTCGCCTCCAGATACCGCGCCTGATTGAACGACGGTGTGACCACGGTGATCTTCGGCGCCAGCCCGCGCTCCGCAAGACGCCCGATCAGCTCCCGGGCGGCCCTTCCAACCGCCTCGTCGCGGTCCCACAGCCGCTCGTGGAGCAGGTCACGGACCGCCTCGTCGCCCGGAAACACCTCCAGGTGGCGGACGAGCTCCTTCTCCACGGCCTCCCTGGTCTGCTCGGCTAAGCCAGCCGCCTCCAGCAGCGCGAGATACTCCCGGTACGTCTCGACTCGCGCGCCGGGCGCGCTGCTCGCCCGCTCCACCCAATAGAGCCTCTCCGCCCTGGCCCCCGATGCCCCGAACAGCGCCGCCAAGTCCCGCAGCTCCTTCTGGCTCGGCCTGTCCCCGAGCCACGTCAGGCAATCAGGCACCGAACGGCACGTTCGCTCCCGCCGCCGCCCCTGCTCCGCCGACCGCTCCTCGGCCCAGCCCGGCTCCTTCAGCGGCAGAAGGCCTGTCGCCCGCCCCTCCAAAGGCTCCTCGAACAGCTCGCGCCCGTACCGTGCGTAAAGCCCCCTGAGCCGCCGAAGCGCCGCCACCGCCTGCGGCCCATCGAGCGCCTCCCCGATACCCCGGACCACCACCTCCGAAAACCCAAGAAAAAAGGCCAGACGCAACGCCTGGCCCCACAGCCCCAGCGCATCCGGATCCAGGCCTACGCGCGGATCCACACACATCCCCTTCGCTTCCGGGTCGACCAGAAATGGCATTACCGCCTTGCCGCCTACCGCCGTCCACGCCTTGGCTCCCAGCCATCTCTCCCACCTATGCTTTTCGACGCCGACCAAGACGAGCTCATAATCGTCCCCGGAACCGGCCGACAAACCCGGCGCAACAACTCGTAACCCAACCCCCGCGCCATCCCCGAACCCAGCCACCAGAGACCATCCGCTACGACTCGTTCCCCTACCGGCGTCACCACTCACCAAGACGGTCTCCCCCCCGTGCACCCCCGCCAGCCTAGTCGGATGGATTAGCTCTGCCATTTCACGAAACCCAACACCCCAAGCATTCCCGATCCCCTTTTCGCAGGCGTCAATCGCAGTCCCTATAGCCCTTCACCGCCTCTGGCAATCTATCCATAAAATCCTCAAAGCTCTTATAGCCGACCCCCCTCGGGAACAATGCCACATCGATATAATGGACCGGCGTCTGCCCGGCCCATCCCTCTCCGGCCTTGCGCCTAAAGCAATAATCGATCATAACTTCGAACGCCGGGCCTAGCTCCCCCATGGCCCCAGAGGCCATCAGAAAACCATAGTTGTCGAAAATGGCTGCCTTCTCGTACCCATTGTCGGCAAGCCAAATCCAAAGCTCCTTCCACCTACCGATGGCCGCCTGCTCCCTGACATCAGCCTCAGCCCAGATCACGGGCTGGTCCTTACGCAGGAGATCTCGGCTCGCATCTAACACGCACTGATCCAAACCATCAACGTCTGTCTTGAGCAGAACCACTGGCCCCTCTTCCAGTGAACAGAGCAACTCCCCCAAATCATAAGCTGGCGCAATAGTAGCCCCCTCGGCCTCCTTGCCTTCTACAGACGCAGTCCCACCTTGTTTCCTTAACCTTCCAGCACACTTATCTCCGCCCCCAAAACCAAACACGGGGACCACAGGGCCCATCAGATCTGGAGAAGACCCAACGTTGTCCATCAAGTAGGAAAAAAACTCCGGCTCTGGCTCCATTGTTATAATCGGCAACGTAACACCGCTAGCCCGCATCAACGCGACAGTATCACCGATGTTTCCCCCAACATCTATGATGACTCCCGAGCCGGCATTGCTTTCCACTACCCTTGCAAGCATTGGCAGCCGGCGATCGTAAAGGGGATGCTTCTTCATGTAGATCGGCAACGGGTGATCTGCAGGGGCCTGCATCTCGACACGACGCGCCCCTTCAATAGTGAGCCTAACAACCTTTTTTCCTTTCTCCGCCCTCGCAGCCCAGGAGAACCTAAGGTGGTCTGACGGCGCCCGAACCATCCACGAAGGCAAAATCCGCAATCCGTCCTTCACCAAGCTAGTCTTCGCACCACGCTCCTCCAACGCAGCCCTTACCGACCTATGAAATGCGACGTGCTCGCATTCGACCCACCCTTGCCTCTCTGTAACCTCGTAACTACCAAGACACGCAATATCTGACCTATAGATGCCAATACCACCAAAAGCCGACTCGACCACAAACGGGTCGCTCGTCACAGGCAATGCCCTTTGGCGCATCCCGACATATTTCCTCGCCAACCCTTCATTCCAGTTCCCGCCCGACTCGCGCCACACCCTTTCCCAGCAGTCATCCTCGCTCCAGCCCTTGGCGCGCAGAGCCCAAACGTCGTAATATAGGGGCGCGGAGTTCGCGAAGACTCCCCAGCAACCTCCATCCAACAGCAGGCGCACGGCACGCTCGATAGAGCGCCGGCACACCGGATAAAAAAGGACTTCGTCCAAATCAAAAACAACAAGAAACCGATACTCCTCGCTGACCACCGCTCTTCGCACGGCGTCCAAGTACATCTGCCGAGCCACTGCCAGCCTCTCCGCCTTGTAGCCGGCGGTTAACCGCAGTCCCGAACCCTTCCTAGCTATCCTCTGCTCAGCGGCGTGAGAGTCCAAAATAACCGTATTACCGCAACCAAAGGCGCTCAGCAGGGCGTCCCGTGTCCCATCGGTCGATCCCCCATCCACAAACAAAAAACGAACCTCATCGAAACATGCGGCAATGCTCTTAATGTAATATTGAGCAGCTCCGATACACTTTTCGGCATTAAGGACACAAGACGCAAAAACAGCCTTCATTGCTTCTTCAGCACCAAGCAACAGTTGCCAAAACCGGATTCTCTTGGCTTATTCGTCGCAAATTCAAAAGACCTTGAAAACATAGCGGCATCATTCACCACGAAAAGGATCCCCTTGCGACGCCACTCACGTACATACCAATCAAACCACCCATCCTGGTTTTCCCAACAATACCGGCGAAATACCTCTACGCATCCACTTCTAGTTATCAGACGATCGATCCTTTCGTTGTCGTAAAATCTCTGAAAGAAGAACCAACCCCGCCCATCAGTCTTCCGCTGGGTGGGATAAGCCCGCTCAGGACGATATTCTTCCGCGTACGACGGGCGGACAGGAAACGTCAAGACCAAGTAGCCCCCGCTCACCAATGCGGCGCTCATTTGTTCTACGAGCTGCAAATCATCCTCGGCATGCTCAATAACACTAACCGACGTAACAAGATCGTATCGGCAGCCTGCCGCGACAAGATCGCCTACAGAGCTCCCACTGAACCGCAACCCCGGGATGCCCAACCTGCCTGCAAACATCCTAGATTGCGCCAGGTCGCGATCGTCAGGATTAACCATCGTAACCTCGGCGCCTTGCCGTAAGGCAAACCAAAACGGGAACTGCCACGGCGACGACACATCGAGGATTGCCTTGCCCAGAACGCCTTCCTTGCCCAACAGCACACTTAACGCTTCGCCAACATGGGAGAACTCCAGATAACGCAATCCAGACACAGGGTGCACCATGCGCCGCACCTGGTCCTGCACAGGGCCATGTCCCCTGGCGATCTCCTCTAGCACGAGCTCACGCACAAAATGTGCAAGCTCTAGGCCAGGCAGACCATTTCGTGCCGCAGCCGCCTCCGAAGACAGTGCGTGCCACATCAGCACGTTGAAGGGGACGTTCTTAGCCATGATTCAGGAGGAGCGTAACCACCTAGATAATGCAACCCGCAATCTCGCAAAAACTAGGCGTAGCCACTCACTTCTAAGAGATCCCCAGTAGCGCTACGAAAATAGGCTTCTACTGCTGGAGTAAAGTACTGCTTCCAATCTCCTGCGACGCCCTTCCGATAGTGAGACATTATGTCCTCTGAGCCTTGCTTACGGCCTTTTGCGTAGCGCGCAAACGAGTGCCTCTTCGCTACAGCATTAGCCACCTCTTCGTCATAAACCTCTAGCATGCCCAAGAGCTCCCGAACGAACCCGGCTAGATCGCAAGCAAGGTCCTCGTACCTCAATATCCGCACGCTCGGATCCGCTGGTCCCCATCTCCCCCACGAACGGATCAGGGCGAACTCCCCCGTTTCCAGCAAGGTATCGATAGCGAACATCAATCCTTTCTCAATTGGCAGTCGGCTCAGCACCTGCCGATAAGTTGCGAGAATACCGGACGGCTGGTGCGAATACCGCGCCGAGAAATACCACGACACGACGATATCGCGGGGATCGCGCATAACAAAAAACGCCCTGTAATGGCGAGGCTTTGGAATCGTGACGTAAGCGTGATAACCAATATATAGCGTCGTCGCTATCGTCCCCTTGGGAATCGGTTCATCGAATACCGCATACGGTATCGGTCCGTCCATTCGCACAGGTCCACGGATAATCTCCGAAAATCCGATTGGTTTCAGGCCCGTGCGCCTAGTAACGTCTACATCCGAGAGGACGGACTTGAACCACTGACTTGCTGTTTTATGTGCGCAGCAGTGATAGACATTTTCAAATAACGGCTTGTTCATGTCAGTAGTGACCCCATGGTCTTCGCACAACCCCGCGCCTTACGCGGCCGAGGCCACGACGTGGGCAGGGGCCTAGTGCCCGAGCGCCTGGTGAGAACGCTCGGTGTGGTAGTAGTGGATCCACGCCCCGAGCATCTGGCGGGCGTGGGGCAGGTTCTCGAGCCGGTGCTGCCAGACGCACTCCTCCTTCAGGCGCGGATGAACCGCTCTACCAGCCCGCTCTCGGTGCCGCCTCGGCCGTCTTGGCATTGCCGGTGCGGGCCATCCGCCACCCCAGCGCCTCGTAAGTAATGCCCGGGGCCGGTGGCCCTTCGGGCGCTTGCGCGCCTGCCAACCCCTGCGCTGGCAGATCCGCTGGACCACCTTGCGGTTCCACCCGGGGACAGCGGCGACCCGGCGATAGCCATACCCCGGGAAGCGTTCGATCACAGCTCTGAACGCCCGGACCTCGTCCGGATCGAGGGGCCTTCCACGGCCGGGGCCGGTCGTAGAGGCTGTGCCGCGGGACCCCAAGCCACCGGCACAGCCGGCTCAGGCTCACCGAAGCGCCCTCGGCCTAGAGCTGCGCGTACCATGTCCTCACCGCCCGTCGGTCGAATCGGACAGCCGCTCGGCATTTTTTTAGACCTTGATCTGCAGCTGGGCCCCGCCCAGAGCCTGGTACGTCTCGTCGAGCCTGCGCTCGTGCTCCTCGCGCAGGCCCCGGGAACGGGCCCGAAGCGCATGCCCCATCCCGGCCGACCTACTCGCCCTTATCCGTCGTCCGCTTACCCTCCCTGCGCCTGCACGATGACCTGCGCAGCGCTGAGGCTGAGCACTCCATGTCTTAGAAAAGGCGCTTGGTCATGTCGAGCTACATGAAAGCCCACAAGAATCAGCTATAACCGAGAACAGCCATCGCGCTCCTCGCAGCGTTCTCAATATAGCTACGGGCATCGTCGGTCAACTCGTGCCCTGGACCAACGTGGCCAGACCTAACAAACCTAAAACCACCGCGCCTCATGGAAAGGCTCCCCGTTCGGATCTCAAGCTCCCTCATTCTATTAAACGAGGTTTCATCAAGAATTTCATCGATCTCACGCTCTGTCAGGCTCACGCCAAAAAGATCGGCAAGCTCAGAGATCTTCCGGCGCGGCATTTGCCGGAGATCTTCGTATCTTATTAAGAAAAATCGCGTGGATGGCCTCGTCCTCTCGAGCCATCCATTGACGTGCTGTATCCAGGCGCGAACACCAAATCTCGGGTCACGAACAAAATCATCGATAGTTCCCCCGTACCCGTGCAAGGCCCGACAGTAATAAAAGTAAGAAACCATCACAGAACGGGGGTCCCTAACCAGGTAGATAACCTGCTTATAGGCCTCGTGAAACGTCGAATGGCTTTTAAGGATCCGGGGAAACGGCCACCAATCCAGGTGGCAAGGAATGTTGTTGTCGTTTGCCACGGCAGCAACAAACCTATGAATATTGAAAAAGTTGATATTAATTTGGAGCTTGAGTTTTAACTTAATCATGTTTGCGAGGATGAACGATACCCACGTATTACCACTGCGCGGGAATGAGACTAACCACACGTCATCATGACGGGGGCACGTTGGAAGCGGATAGTGAGACACAGGCCTCGACCTCGCCACACTTTAACCACTAATGTAATGAAACTGGCGCCGAGCCAGGATCAGGGGCAGCACCGAGGTACGGCGTTGCCAGCACAAAATGCTTCAAGCCCTTACACAGCCCACACGCACCGACCAGCGTGGAGCAGCGCCTTCCTAGTATTTGCTGGTTTGGGGCTGACACATACCACTCGCACCACCGGATAGTCGGCCTGACGGACCCGACCACGCACCAGCTTGGGGAGGTGCCCGGGCCCCCGTGGGAGCCTGATAAATCACACAGCCCCCAGTTGTCGTGGATGCGCTCATAACAGCTGCAGCGAAACCAGCGGTTGAGCCCGCGGGAATCGACGGCTCCCGCCTCGGACTCGTAGGGCGTCCTGGGTATGGGAAGGTTCCCATTCGCCGGGGCGCATGCAGTAGGGCTCGAAGTAGATCCCTACGGAGGTGCCAGCCGTCTCGGCGGTCTTGGTGCAGATGAGGCGGTAGCGGCGGCTGACGGGCATGACGGGTCCTGTGACGACGGCGTTCTTTCCCGTCAGGCAGTCGCCGCAGCGAGCTGCTCCACGAGGGCATCGGCGGAGCCGAGGCCAGAGGCGACGCCCGTGCGGAAGTGGCCGGCGCAGAGGTAGAGGCTGCGCAGGCCGGGATGGGGACCGATGAAGGGCTCGCCGCCTTCGGCGCGGGGCCTGAGGCCCGCCCAGTGGCGCTCGAGGGGGGCCCCGGCGAGGGCGGGGACGAGGCCTGCCGCGAAGGCGCGCAGGGCCTCGGCGGCGCCGGGGTCCGTGCTCTTGTCGTAGCCGGCCTCCTCGACGGTGCTGCCGGCGAGCACCCGGCCGTCGCGGCGGGGCACCAGGTAGCGGTCCCCCTGGAGGAGGATGCGGCGCAAGGCCCCGGGGCGGGCGCGCAGCAGGAGCATCTGCCCACGCACCGGCCGGATGGGGAGGTCCTCGAGGGGTCGGATAAGGGGCGTCCAGGCGCCAGCGGTGACGATGACGGCGCCGGCAGGACGCAGGCCCTGGGGGGTGCGCACGCCGGTGACGCGCCCGCCCTCCAGAGCCAGGGCCACCACGGGCTCGCCGGCGCGGATCTCGACGCCCAGGCGATGCAGGCTGCGGAGGAGGGCCTTGAGCAGGCGGGGGTTGCGGATCTGGGCCACCCAGGGCAGCCAGAGGCCGTGCACGTGCCCGGGGCCCAGGCCGGGCTCGAGCTCGCGCAGCTCGGCGCCTTCCACGGGCCTCAGCTCCTCGCCGTGCTCTCGGGCCCAGGCGAGGGCCCGCTCGGCCTCCTCCGGCTCGGGATCGAGGACCAGGAGTCCACTCGGGGTCCACTCGGGATCGATGCCGGTCTCCTCCCGCAGCTCCTCGGCCAGGCGCGGGTAGAGTCCTCGACTGCGGACCACGAGCCGCCAGAGGCGAGGCGGGCAGCGCCAGGGGTGCAGGGGGGCGAGGATGCCGCCTCCGGCCCAGGAGGCCTCCCTGCCAGGCTCGCCCTTGTCGTAGAGGGCGACGCGCGCTCCCTCGCGGGCCAGGGCCCGGGCGGTCAGCAGCCCCAGCAGGCCGCCGCCGACCACGATGAAGTCAGGTGCTCGCAAGGCGCTCTCCCGTCGTGGGGGAGGCCGCGGTCCCGCGGGTGGGACGCAGCTACTTTTAATTTTACTACCGTGAGGAGGCCGGCTCGCCCAGGCGGGAGCCGGACTCGACGAAGCGCCTGGCCTCGGCAGCCGGGTCCACCTCCAGGGCGGCCACCACGGCCTGCAGGCGCTCCCGCCAGGGCTCGGGGCCGGCGGGCCGGGTGGCGTTGGTGCGCGGGGGCAGCACCGGCTGCGCGGCGGGCAGGCCCAGGGCCTGCAGCAGCCTGCGGGCGCCTCCGGGGGTGGCGAGCTCCTCGAGCTCGCAGAAAAGGAACCGAAACCGGTCCCCGTAGAGGAGGGCGTAGTAGGCCTGGCGGGCCTCCATCTCGAGGACGTACCACAGGATCCCGCCCACGAGGGGGCCGTGGGCCATGAGCAGGGGCTCGGGGGGCACGATGCGCCTGCGGCAGGCGGGGTCGAGGTACCACTGCCAGATGAGGGTGAGGTTGGCGAAGTCGCCCCGGCGCAGGAGGCTGGCGGCGAGCCGGGCGCGGTCGCGCCGCAGGCAGACGAGGCAGACCGGGGCCCCCGGGCGGCGAGCGGCCAGGGCCTCCACCAGGCCGCACTTGGCGAGGGTGTGGTTGGTCTCGGCGTACGGGCCCCCGGCGGGCAGGGTGGCGAGCTTGCGCTCCCAGAAGGCGGCCACGTCCGGGACCATGCCCCGCTCGTTGAACAGGCGCATGGTGCGGATCTCGGGCATGCGCACCCCGAAGTCGTCCACCCCCAGGGGCTCGTGGAGGGCATCGGGCAGGCCGTTGCGGCGCAGGAGCTCAGCCAGCCAGGCGGTGCCGGTGCGCCCCGCGGTGACGGTGAAGACCAGCGGCCCCATGACGCCTCCTCTGAGGGCTCAGGGGTGCGGCCCTTCCACGGCGAAGGGCTCCGGCGGCAGGCCCCGGCGGGCCCGCTCCACCATGCGCTCGTAGGCCGCCTCCAGGGACCGGGCGAAGCGGCGGGTGTCGAAGAGGGGGGCGGTGGTCCGGGCGGCCTCCAGATGCCGCCTGAGACTCACCAGCCGCTCCCGGTCCCGGGCCAGCTCCAGGGCCAGGCGCTCGTAGCCGGCCGGCTCAAGGGCCACCAGCTCCTCCAGCCCCACGGCCCGCAGGAGGCTGGCCGCCACCCGCCCGGCGAAGGTCTCCCCGCGGCACGTCACCAGGGGCAGCCCGGCCCAGAGGGCGTCCGAGGCGGTGGTGTGGGCGTTGCACGGCCAGGTGTCCAGGAAGAGGTCCGCCGCCCGGAAGCGGGCGAGATACTCCCCATAGGGCCTCCTGGGGGCGAAGACCAGCCGGGAGGGGGCCACGCCCCGGGCCTCGGCCTCCCGGCGCAGGCGCCCCGCCGCCTCCTCGCCCGGGTCCAGGAGCCAGAGCACCGAGCCCTCCACCTGCGCCAGCAGCCGCATCCAGACGTCGAAAACCTCGGGGTTGATCTTGTAGGTGGCGTTGAAGCAGGCGAAGACGAAGCCCCCCCCGGGCAGGCCCAGGGCTGCCCGCGGCGGGGCCTCGGGGAGGGGACGGCGGTCGTCGTTGACCTGATAGCAGGGCAGGTGCACCACCTGTTCCGTGTAGTCGGCAAGGTGCTCCTCGGGCACCACCACCGGGTCGGCCAGGAGATAGTCCAGGAAGGGCGCGCCGGTGGTGCCGGGATAGCCCAGCCAGGTGACCTGCACGGGGGCGGCCCGGTGGGCGAAGATGCCCAGCCGCGCCCCCTCGGTCAGGCCCTTGAGGTCCACGGCCACGTCCAGGCCGTGGCGGCGGGCCAGGGCCGCCACCTCGGCATCGGAGAGCCCCCGCACGTCGAAGGCGCGGTCGAAGGCCTCCAGGATCCGGCGCCGGGCCGGGCCGCCGTCGTCGGGGCCGTAGGAGTAGCCATAGACCTCGAAACGCTCCCGGTCGTGGACCTCGAAGAGGCGGGCCACCAGCACCGCCGTGGCGTGCTCCCGGAAGTCGGAGGAGAAGTAGCCCACCCGGATGCGGCCCCCCCGACGCAGGACGGCCGGCGCCCCGGACCGGGCCGGCCACTGGGCGGCCGTGAAGCGCTCGGCCGCCTGCCGCTGCAGGGCCCGGGGCACGGGCAGGGCCACCAGGCAGAAGGGGGCCGAGGCAGGCCGGCCCGCCTCCAGCTCCCGCACCAGGGCCGCCGTCTCCTCCCGCCAGCCCTCCCAGCGGGCCACTGCCAGGCGCGCGTGCAGCCGGCTGCCGGCGAGCAGCGGATGGGTGGGGTCGCGGCGCCAGGCCTCCTCGAAGCAGAGAGCCGCCTGCTCGGCCCGGCCCTGGCGGAGCAGCACGTCGCCGGCGTTGACCCAGGGGGCGGCGAAGGCGGGGGCGAGGGCCGCGGCCCGCTCGTAGCTGGCCAGGGCCTCCCGCTCGCGGCCCAGGCGGTCCAGAGCAAGGCCTCTATTGACCCAGGCCTCCTTGCAGCGGGGATCCAGTGCCAGGGCAGCCTCAGCCTCCTCCAGGGCCTCCCGGGGGCGGCCCAGGGCAAGAAGCACGTCGGCCCGGTTGGCCCGGGCGGCGGCATAGGTGGGACGGCGGGCGAGCGCTTCGGCATAGGCCGCCAGGGCCTCCTCGCGGCGACCCAGCTCCCTGAGCAGGTTGCCGGCATTGAAAGGGGCCTCGACCAGGCCGGGGTCCAGGCTGGCGGCCTCGCGGTAGGCGGCCAGCGCCTCCTCCCGGCGGCCGAGGGCGCGCAGGACTAGGCCCCGGTTGAAGTGGGCGGCGGCCCACGCCGGCCGCAGCCGGCAGGCGGCCTGGAGGTGCTCCAGGGCCTCCGGGTGGCGGCCCATGGCGGCCAGGGCCAGCCCGGCCCCGTGGTGAGCCGAGGCGCCGGCGGGCGCAGCCTGAGGGACCTCCTCCAAGGCCACCCGATAAAGATCCAGGGCCTCGGCCAAGCGGCCCTGCCGGTGGAGGGCCATGGCCTGCTCCAGGGCTGGGGGAACAGACGCGCTCACGGCCCCCCTACCTCCCGGCGGGGCGGGCGTAACGGGTGCTGCAGGCTGCTGCTGTGGGCGTGCCGCAAGGGATGCACCGGCGGGCCAGGAAAGGGCCCGGAGTCCGAGCCCGGCTGGCTTCTGATATTCTAGTGGCAAGCACGGCCTTCTGACGAGCAGGGATCCTTGCGGGAGCGCTGGTAGATGGCTCCGGCCTGCAAGCGCTCGACCCTTGGCCGCCGCGTCTTACGGCCCCGGCGGACCGGGGCGGGGGGCTTTACGCTGCTGGAAGTGCTGATCACTGCCACGGTGGTGGCGGGGGCCCTCCTCGGGCTGGCGGCCCTGCAGGCACGCAGCCTCCATGCCGTCACCGAAGGCCAGCGTCTGACCCTGGCGGCCCGGCTGCTCCAGGAGGTGCAAGAGAGCGTGCATGCCAACCGAGTGGCGGTCAGCCTCTACCGAGCTGAACTCAAGGCCGAGCAGCCCTTGGTCCCGGCGCCGGCGGACTGCTCCAACACCCCCTGCAGTCCGGCGCAGCTCGCCGCCTACGACAAGCAGCGGTGGCACCGCGTCCTCAAGGGCTGCCTCACCCGTACGGGCTGCCCCCGGGGCGCGCCCTTCCCCAGGGGGAAGCTGGAGATCAAGCCCAAAGCCGGCGAGGTCGCCGTCGAGCTGAAGTGGAAGGACGCCGTGTACGGAGAGCAGGAGCTGCAGCTTACCTTCGTCCCGTGAGCCGCTCACCGGACGGGGGCCGGCACGCCGGCTTCACCCTGCTGGAGGTGCTGCTGGCCCTGGGCCTGGGGCTGGTGGTGCTGCTCATCGTGGACCGGATCTACACTGCCAGCACCCGTAACTACGATCTGCAGCAAACCTTGGCCCGCCTCCAGGAAAGCGGACGGGCGGCGGTGAACCTGATCAGCCAGGATCTGCGTCAGGCCGGCTACTACGGGATCACCGACGTGGAGGCGGCCGCTGCCCTGGGCCAGCTCGCCGGCAGCCGGCCGCCGGCCGCCTCTTGTCCTGCCGGCAGCGACCGCTGGGGGCGTATGGTCCTGCAGCCACTCTTTGGGCTGAACGACGATGCCACCGCCTACGCCTGCCTCGCCAGTCGCTGGGTACGCGGGGACGTGGTGACGGTGCGCTACGCCGACCCTACCCCGGTGAGCGTCTATAGCAACTCACTCTACTTCCGCTCTGGACCGTACCAAGGCACGCTCTTCGTAGGCTCCCCGGCGACCCCCCCTTTTCCCCCCACGGTGGACCACCGCATGGTGGCGCGGGCCTATTTCGTGGGACGCTCCCGCAACGGAGCGGGACCGCGCTCCTGCGAGGGCCACCCCATTCCCGCCCTGGTGCGCGAGACCCTAGGGCCAGCTGGCGTGCCGGTGGCCGAGGAGGTGGTGGCTGGGGTGGAACAGCTTCAGCTGCGGTACGGCGTAGACGAGGACGGTGACGAGGCGGTGGACCGATACGTGGACGCAGGGGACCCGCCCTTGGACACCTTGTCGGGCTGGCGGCTGGTGCGCTCGGTGCGGCTGTGGGTGCTGGTGCGCTCGGAGTGCCCGGATCCTTTCCACCAGGACAGGCGGACCTACGAGCTGGGCGATGCACCCCCCTACCAGCCCAACGACGCCTTCCATCGGGCCCTCTACCGGACCTCGGTGGCCTTGCGCAATCCGCTCCCCTAGGGAGCGCTGGGGGAGGAGGAGAAAACATGAGGGGAACTCGCACGCCTGCGGTTCCGGTCCGCCAGCAGGGCGTGGTGCTCATCATCAGCCTGGCCCTGCTGGCGGTGCTCGCCGTCGTGGCCGTGACCGTCAGCAGCACCGCCACCCTGGAGCTGCGCATGGCGGAGAACGACCGCTTGCGCCAGCTCCTCCTGACGCGGGCGGAGCGCGCCCTCCAGCAGGGCAGGGAGGCGGCCCTGGCCACCTTTGCCGCTTCCCCCACGCAGGTCCCAGAGACCTTCGACTTCAGCCAGGACGATGCCTTCTACGCCCCGCCGGGCAGGCCCTATGCCCTTCCGACTCATCCCTCCCGGCCCGAGGCCTGGAGCAGCTTCACCGCCGCCCAAGCGGGCGGGCCGAACGACCTCTACGTGGTCGAATACTTAGGCTGCTACGACGTGCCCACCCTGCCCGGCGAGGGCTGCGAACCGCCCTATCTGGCCCAGGCGATGCGGCTGTTCCGGATCACCGCCATGAGCCGGGAGGGGCTGGCCGCGTCCATCCTGCAGGAGGTGGTGGCCGTCCGCTATCCGGTATTTGCCCGCATTCCGATCCCCTCCTATTACCAAAAGGGTCGGGTGGCCTGGACTGAGCTGGGCATCGAGGCCCTCTGAGGCGGCGGCGTGGGCGGCGGGGACGGCTCGGGGCGAGGCCCCTGGCGCCTGGGGCGGGGCGAGGGCCTGATCTTCCTGGCCGGGCTCCCCCGCTCCGGCACCACGCTACTTCAGCGCCTGCTGGGCAGCCACAGCCAGGTCCACACCCTTACCGAGCCCTGGCTCATGCTCCATCCCCTATACGCCCTGCGCGAGCGGGGCATCGCCACCGACTACGGGGCACCCTTGGCCCGGGCGGCCCTGCGGGAGTTCCTCGGCCAGGTAGGCCGGGACGAGGAGCTCTACCGGGAGGCGGTGCGGGCCCTGGCCGCGGTGCTCTACGGGGCAGCCATGGCGGGGCGGGGCGAGCGCTATTTCCTGGACAAGACACCCCGGTACTATCACGTCCTGCCCGAGCTGGCTCGGACCTTCCCGGGGGCCAGGATCCTGGTCCTGCTGCGCAATCCGCTGGCCGTGCTCTCTTCCATGCTGGCCCGGGGTTTCGGCGAGGGCCTGCGGGACCGTCCCGAAGTGCTGCGGCAGGAGCCCTTCATGATGACCGACCTGCGCCGCGGGCCCCGCCTGCTGGCCCGCGCCCTGGAGACCATGCCGGAGCGGTGCCTCGCCGTGCGCTACGAGACCCTGGTGGAAGACCCCGAAGGGGAGCTGCGACGCCTGTGCTCCTGGCTGGGGCTGGCCTACGAGCCCGCCATGGTGACCTACGGCCGCCATCGCCATGCCCGGGGGCGCTTCGGCGATCCCTTCGGGGCACCCGCCTACGATCGGCCGGTCACGGCCCCCCGGGACCGCTGGCGGGAGCACCTGCGTCAGCCCCGGCTGCGCCCCTTCGCCCTGGCCTATCTCCGGGAGCTGGGCCCCGGGCTGCTGCGCTGCTTGGGCTACGACCCGGAGGAGCTGGAAGCGGCCCTGGAGGGGGACGGCGGGGCCGGGGCATCGGACCCTGCGGAGGGCTAGGCCATGCTTCTCCGGCTCCTGATCCTGACCCTGGTCTTCTACCTGCTGCTCCTCGGGCTGCGACGGCTGCTCCGCGGTCGGCGGCCGGCGCGGCAGGCCGACGGCAGCCTGCGCATGGTCCGCTGCAGCCGCTGTGGGGTGCACGTGCCCGAGCACGAGGCCGTGCGGCGCGGCGAGGCCTGGTACTGCAGCCGGGAGCACGCCCGGCAGGGCTAAGCGGGCCCACCCCTTCTTCAGGCCCCCTTCCCTTGAGCGCCGCCGGCTGCGGCCGATTCTTTTCCTTGGGAGACCCCCCTCCGCCCTGGAAGGGGATTGGGGCTGGGTAAGACCGGTCGGCACGGGGCTCCGCCCTACCCCTGTCCCCTCCCCTGTCCATGGAAGGGAGGTGAAGAAAAAGGAAGCAAGCCCTTTCCCGCCACCAGAGGATGAGGTGGGAAAGGTGCACGGAGCGGCGAGATGACCGGCGATGCGGCATCGGCGAGCGAGCCAGGCACGACGCCGTGGCGGGCGCTGGCCCTTCTGGCCGGCTACCGGCTGGCCGTGGCGCTGCTGGCCTGCGCGGCGGCCTGGGGCGGCTGGACCTGGAGCTCCCTGGGCGAGCGCGAGCCTGCCCTTTTCTCCGGCACGGCTGGCGCCTACTTGGTCATCGGCCTGACGGCGGCGGCGGCGGTGGTCATGCGCCGTCCGCGTCCAAGCACGCAGCTCCATCTGGGGCTGCTGGCGGACCTGGCGGCCCTGATCCTGCTGGCCTACGCCAGCGGCGGGGCCCGCAGCGGGCTGGGGGTGCTGCTCATCGTGCCCCTGGTGGGCGGCGGTAGCCTGCTGCAGCCGGAGCGGGCAGTGGTCTACGCGGCCCTGGCCTCGCTGGGCATGCTGGCCAGCGAGGCCTGGGCCTGGCTGGAGGGGCTCCCCCCCGGTCCCGGCTTCACCCAGGCAGGGCTCCTGGGGGTGGGCTGCTTCGCGGCAGCGGGCGGGGCCTCCCTGCTGGCACGCCGGGCCCGGGCCAGCGAGGCCCTGGCCGTGCAACGGGGCATCGACCTGGCGGACATGCGCCAGCTCACCGAGTACGTGGTACAGCGCATGCAGACGGGGATCGTGGTGGTGGACGGGGCCGACCGGATCCGCCTGCTCAACGACTCGGCCCGCCACCTGCTGGGCTTGTCCTCGGAGGAGGCGCTTCATGGCGCTTCCCTGGCCGAGCGCATCCCGGTGCTGGGCAAGGCGCTGGAGCGTTGGCGACAGCGGCCGGATCTGGCTCCCGAGCCCTTCCAGGCTCATCCCACCGGTCCCAAGGTCCAGCCCCGCATCGCCGCGCTGGGCGGCCGCCCCGGCTCGGGGCTGCTGATCTTCCTGGAGGACCTGGCCGCCACGGCCCAGCAGGCCCAGCAGATGAAGCTGGCCTCCCTGGGACGGCTGACGGCCAGCATCGCCCACGAGATCCGCAATCCCCTGGGGGCCATCGCCCACGCCGGCCAGCTCCTGGCCGAGTCGCCCCATCTGCCCGAGGATGACCGGCGCCTGACGGAGATCATCCGGGAGCACTCCCGGCGCATGAACGCCATCGTGGAGAACGTGCTCCAGCTCAGCCGGCGCCGGCCGGCACGGCCCCGGACCCTGGCCCTGGGACCCTGGCTGGAGCGCTTCGCCGAGGAGTTCTGCGCCACCGAGGGCCTGGAGCGCCGGCACCTGCGGGTGCGGGTGGCACCTGCAGGGACCCTGGTGCGGGCCGACCCCACCCAGCTCCACCAGGTGCTGTGGAACCTGTGCCGCAACGGGGTCCGCTACAGCCTTCGGGCCCGGGGGGTGCCGGAGCTGGAGCTGCGTGGGGGGCTGGAGGAGGGCTCCCCCAGCCCCTACCTGGAGGTGCTGGACCGAGGACCTGGGGTGCCGCCCGAGCAGCAGGCCCATCTGTTCGAGCCCTTCTTCACCACCGAGCAGGGGGGGACGGGCCTGGGCCTGTACCTGGCCCGGGAGCTGTGCGAGGCCAACCAGGCCCGGCTGAGCTACGTGCCGGACCCCGCCGGGGGGCGCTTCCGGATCACCTTCGCCGACCCGAGAAGGAGGCAAGTGGCGTGAACGAGCCCGAGCACCGCACGGCGCCCCGCCCGCTGGCGCTGGTGGTGGACGACGAGCCGGACATCTGCGAGCTGCTGGAGCTGACCCTGCGGCGCATGGGGGTGGCGGTGGACAGCGCCCCGGACCTGCAGGGCGCCCGGCGGCGGCTGGCGGAGCGCCGCTACGACCTGTGCCTGACGGACCTGCGGCTTCCCGACGGCGACGGCCTGGAGCTGGTGGCCTACATCCAGCGCCACCACCCCCAGACCCCGGTGGCGGTGATCACCGCGCACGGCAACGTGGAGAGCGCCGTGGAGGCCCTCAAGCGCGGGGCCTTCGACTTCGTGTCCAAGCCCGTGGACCTGGCCACCCTGCGCAAGATGGTCGAGAGCGCCCTGCGCCTGGCGCCAGGGCGTGGGCCGCGTAGGCCCCAGGGCCCGGCCCTGGAGCTGCTGGGCCGCTCGCCGGCCATGGAGCGGCTGCGAGCCATGATCCGCAAGCTGGCCCGCAGCCAGGCTCCGGTCTACATCAGCGGCGAGTCCGGCACCGGCAAGGAGCTGGTGGCCCGCCTCATCCACGCCCAGGGCCCGCGGGCCGACCGGCCCTTCGTGCCCGTCAACTGCGGGGCCATCCCGGCGGAGCTCATGGAGAGCGAGCTCTTCGGCCACCGCAAGGGCAGCTTCACCGGCGCCGTCAGCGACAAGGAGGGCCTGTTCCAGGCCGCCGAGGGCGGCACGCTGTTCCTGGACGAGGTGGCGGACCTGCCGCTCAGCATGCAGGTCAAGCTCCTGCGGGCCATCCAGGAGAAGGCCGTGCGCCCGGTGGGGGCGGCCCGGGAGGTGCCGGTGGACGTGCGCATCCTCTCCGCCACCCATCAGGACCTGGGGGAGCTGGTGGCCCGGGGGGCCTTCCGGCAGGATCTCTACTACCGGATCAACGTCATCGAGCTGCGGGTTCCACCGCTTCGGGAGCGGCGGGAGGACATCCCGCTGCTGGCGGAGCACATCCTGCGCCGTCTGGCCGGAGGGGGCGAGCCGCCGCGGCTCAGCCCCGAGGCCTTGGCGCGGCTCCAGGCCCACCCCTTCCCCGGAAACGTGCGCGAGCTGGAGAACGTCCTGGAGCGGGCGGTGACCCTCTGCGAGGGCGAGACCATCCGCCCCGAGGACCTGCAGCTCGGACCCTGCGCCGCCCCGGCCGGGGAGGATCCCGATCTGCCCCTGCCCCTGGACCCCTACCTGGAGGCCAAGGAGCGGGAGGTCATCCTCAAGGCCCTGGAGCGCACGCGCCACAACAAGACCGCCGCCGCCCGCCTCCTGGGGTTGTCCTTCCGCTCCCTGCGCTACCGCCTCAAGAAGCTGGGCCTGGATGGGCCCGGGGACGGCCCCGGGCCCATCCAGGC
>WFXX01000204.1 GCA_015490395.1 Gammaproteobacteria bacterium
GTGGTGGGGGCGGGGCTGGTGGTGGCCGCCGCCGCCACCCTGCCGGCGGGGGGAACCCAGCCCCTCATGCTGGGCAACACCCCCGCCATCACCTGGATCCTGGGGCTGCTGGGGGCGGGGCTGATCCTGGGGGCCTGGCCCCGGCGCTAGGGGCAGCTGGGCTTCAGCAGGGCCGCATCAGGGGCCCCTCCACCGCCTCCCGGCGCTCCCGCCCGGCCAGGGCCTCGATGAGGGCCAGGGCGAAGTCCATGGCCGTGCCCGGGCCCCGGGAGGTGATCACCCGGTCGTCCACCACCACCGGCTCCTCCACGAAGCGCACCCCCTCCCGCTGGGCGGGGGTGAGGGCCTCCGGATAGGAGGTGGCCCGCCGGCCCCTCAGCAGCCCGGCGTCGGCCAGCACCCGGGGGGCGGCGCAGATGGCCGCCACCCAGCCGCCGCGGGCGTGGGTCTCACGCAGCAGGCGATGGATGCGCTCGTCGGCGTTGAGGTGATCGGCCCCCGGGAGGCCCCCAGGCAGGGCCACCAGGTCGAAGGCCTGGCCCTGGATTTGCTCTAGAGTAGCGTCTGGCAGCAGCACCGTCCCGCGGCTGGCCCGGACCGGACCCTCCTCCAGCCCCGCGGTGAGCACCTGGAACTCCGCCCGGCGCAGCAGATCGACAACGGTCACCGCCTCCAGCTCCTCGCAGCCCTGGGCCAGGGGCACCAGTACCTTGGGCATGGCAGCTCCCTCCTTCGGCACGCCTGAGCCCCTAGGATAGCCGGGGTGGGCGGCTTAAGGCAGGGTAGCTTAAGGCAGGGTAGGGAGGGGCTGAGGCCGATGCACCAAGCGTAAGCCAGGGGGGCTTTCCCGTGGGACCACGCCCTCCAGCAGCGCGCGGGGGTCCACCAGCACCAGCCCGCGCTCCCGCAACCGAGGCAGCTCCCGCTCCAGCAGGGCCAGGGTGGCCGGGCGGGGGTGGCCGATGGCCAGGGCCCGGCCCCGGCGCTGGGCTAGGGCCAGCCAGCGCCGGAACTCGGCCGCCACCGCCTCGGGGCGGGGATCGTCGTCCAGGAACACGTCTCGGGCCAGGGCGGGCAGCCCCTGCTCCCGGGCCAGACGCCAGGCCACCGAGCGGGGGGTGGTGCGGCTGTCCACGAAGAACAGCTCCCCGTGGCGACGCAGGGCCTCCATCACCCAGCGCATGTGGCCGGGATGACGGGTCAGGAGGCTGCCCATGTGGTTGTTCACCCCGGCCACGTGGGGCACGGCCGCCAGGTCCGCCGCGACGGTGCGCAGCAGCTCGGTGCGGGTCATGTGCAGCCGCAGGGCGCCGGGGCCCAGGGCCTGGTTACCTCGCACGGCCTCCATGGGCAGGTGCAAGAGCACGGTCTTGCCGGCTCGGTGGCAGGCCTCGGCCAGCTCCCGGGCGTAGGCGGTGTGGGGCAGCACGGAGCAGGCTACGGGACCGGGGAGGGCTGCGGTGCGCGCGCCGGCCTCTCGATTGGGCCCCAGGTCGTCCATGATCAGCGCCACGCGGGGCGGGGTGGCCGCCGCGGGGGACAGGAGCAGCAGCAAAGCGGCCCCGAGGGCAAGGGGCATCCCCGCCCAGGCCGTACGTCTCATCCCGGCCGCCTCACCCGTCGCCTCTACTGCACCCTGGCCCCTCAGCGCCGTGTCCCGAGCAGGGCCAGACCTTTGAGCATGTTGAGGGCCTCGAAGAGCTGGTAGTCTCGGGCGGCCAGGGAGGCAGCCTCTTGCTCTCGCTCCGTCGCCTGGGCGGGATGTTCGCCCTGGGGATTCTCCAGACGGCGGGCCAGGTCCGCCTCCTTCACCGGCTCCACCTCCTCCTCCGCGGTGGCGGTGACATGCACCTTGGGGATGTAAATGTCCGGCTCGATGCCCTCGGCCTGGATGGAGCGCCCCGAGGGGGTGAAGTAGCGGGCGGTGGTCAGCTTCAAGGCGGCCCCGTTCTCCAAGGGGATGATGGTTTGCACCGAGCCCTTCCCAAAGGAGCGTTCGCCCATGATCAGGGCCCGCTTGTGGTCCTGCAGGGCCCCGGCCACGATCTCGGAGGCCGAGGCCGAGCCGGCGTTGATGAGCACCACCAGGGGTGCCCCCTCGAGCACGTCACCCCGGGTGGCCTTGAAGCGCAGCTCAGAGTTGGATACCCGACCCCGGGTGTACACGATCAGGCCCTCGGAGAGGAAGGCATCGGCCACGCCCACCGCCCCGCTCAGGACCCCTCCGGGGTTGTTGCGCAGGTCCAGCACCAGGCCCTGGAGCTGGCCGCCGCTCTCGCGCTTGAGGCGGCCAAGGGCCTCCATCAGGTTCTCCGCCGTGTGGGACTGGAACTGGGTGATGCGCACGTAGCCGAAGCCGGGCTCCAGGAGCTCGCTCTTGACACTCTTGACCTGGATAACGGCCCGGGTGATGGTCACCACGATGGGCTTCTCCTCGCCCTCGCGGATGATGGTCAGGGTGATCTGGGTGCCCGGCTTGCCCCGCATCTTTTCCACCGCCTGGCGAAGGGTCAGGCCCTTCACGGGGGTGTCGTCCAGGCGGATGATGAGGTCGCCGGCCTGGAGCCCGGCCCGCTGGGCGGGGGTGTCGTCGATGGGGGCCACCACCTTGACGAAGCCGTTCTCCATGGTGACCTCGATGCCCAGCCCGCCGAACTCGCCCGAGGTCCCCACCTGCAGCTCCTTGTAGGCCTCGGGATCCAGGTAAGCCGAGTGGGGGTCCAGGTTGGCCAGCATCCCGGAGATGGCGTACTCCAGGAGGGTGCGATCGTCGATGGGCTCGACGTAGTCGGACTTGACCTTCGCGAAGACCTGGCTGAAGGTGCGCAGCTCCTCCAGGGGCAGGCCCGCCTTGGCCGCCTCCCGCTCGGCCAGCACGCCTTGGCCGATGGCCAAGGTCAGGCCGATCACCAAGCCGGTCGCTAGAGTCAAGAGGGTGCGTTGGTGTTGCTTCATCGCGCGCTCCTTCGGCCGGTGTCCGCACGGTCCGGCGGCCGCCCGCGGGGGATGATAGCGCAAGCGCGGCGGGACGCCAGCGGGCGGGATGCCTGTCCCACCCGGCTCAGCGGTCGACCCGGCACCAGGCCAGGGGGTCCAGGGGACGGCCCCGGTGGCGGATCTCGAAGTACAGCCCAGGCCGCCAGGGACCCTGGGGACCGCCTGCCGCAGCTACTTGCTCTCCGGCCTGGACCGGATCGCCCACCTGCTTGTCGAGCCGCTCGTTGAAGCCGTACAGGCTCATATAGCCCTCGCCGTGGTCCACGATGAGCAGCAGGCCGTAGCCCCGCAGCCAGTCGGCGAAGACCACCCGCCCGGGGGCCACCGCCCGCACGGGACTGCCGGCCGG
>WFXX01000205.1 GCA_015490395.1 Gammaproteobacteria bacterium
CGACCGCCCCGTGGTCATCGACCCCCTCCTGGGGAGCGCCCTGCTGCGGACCGTCGACGCCGAGGTGCTGGCCATGGACACCGGCCCCTTCGGCACCGTCCTGGTGGCGGGGGCGACCACGGATCCGGCCCTGGCCGGGCTGGCCCAGGTGTCCCAGGACCCCAACGCCACGCAGAGCATCGACCAGGCGCGGGGCCAGTCGGTGGCCTTCGCCGCCGAGTTCTCCCCGGACCTCAAGGAGCTGCGCTCCCTGCTGCTGATGGGGGGGCAGAGCGAGATGCCCTGGGTCGATCCCTCCACCTTGCCCTGGCCCTGGAGCGCGTTCACGGCCGCGCGCTACGTGCCAGAGGGTACGGCGGCCGTCAACGACGTCTTCCTGGCGGGGATCACCGTGACCACGGATTTCCCCACATACAACGTGCCGGCCACCTTCACGCATGCCGGAGGCGTCACGGACGTGGTTCTGGTGCGCCTGACCCATGACCCGCAGGGCGCCCTCAAGGTGGTGCACAGCGCGCGGCTCCCCGGAAACGGGGCCGATGGAAGCGGCCAGGGGAGAATATCCGCCGATAACCCGTTCGAAGGTTTCGTGGACATCGCCCTCAGCCCGGCCGCCGACACCGTCTACGTGGCCTTTGCCAGCGCCTCCACGGACCTCCCCACGCTTCCCACGGCCTATCGGGCCACCAAGCCGGGCGGGTGGTCGGGCTCCTTCTCCGACCGGGATTGCTACGTGGCGAAGGCGGATCTGGCCTTTCAGCAGATCCGGGGCACCTGGCTGGGCCGGCCGCCCTCCTCGGCCGGCGGGGGGCCTCCCGGTTGGCGCATGTACGGCTGTGGTTACCTGGCGGTGGATGGAACGGGCCGCGTCTTTGTCGGTGGCGTGGGCTACGGCACCCTGGATCCAGGCAGCCCCGGCATTACGGGGGAGCGGACGGTCTCCACCGACATCAACCTCAGTGGCGAGAATGGTGATGCCTTGGTGGTTCGCCTGGAGCCGGACCTCGGCGCCATCCGCTACGGGACCTTCTTGGGAGGGGCGACGGGATCCTTCCCGCCCTATGCGGATGTCCTCCGGGGCATGGTGATGCACGGTCCCTCGGAGCTCGTGGTGGGTGGCGTGACCAGCACCGCGGGCCTGCTTCCCTCCGGGGCGGCTGCTTGGTCCGGTCCGCCCGCTGGCGGGGGGACCGTCGGGTTCCTGGTCCGCCTGGATAACTCGCTGAGGATCCTGGCGGCCACCTACGTCCACGCCTGCCCGGGAGGCGATTGCAGCAAGGGAGGGAGCGGCGGCGTGGTGGCCGTGGGCTCCCTCGATGTGGGCTCCGGCCCCTCGCCCCAGCGACGGATCTACGCCATCTATGCTCAGGACGTCCACGGGAGGAACAGCGGCGGCCAGGCCAGCCAGGCCGTGCACCCGCTGGCAGGACGGATCCGCAACAGCTATCTCTACAGCGCCGATGCCACGGTGGATCCCCCCGGCCTGGGGGCCTTCGCGAGGCCGGCCCTGGCGGAGGGGAGCCTTACCTTGCTGAGCTTTGACGAGGGCTTGAGGACCCTCACCGGGGCGAGCGAGCTGGGTGATGCTTATGTGGAGCCCCGGTCTGTGCGAACCGTGGCCTTCTTCTCGCCCGCGCGCATGCCGCTTGTCACCCGCAGGGGGTATCGGGATGCGGGCTCTTCCCAGCCGGTGAGCAGGCAGGAGGTGCTGGTGGCCTGGCAGAGCGGGGGTTCGGCGGTGCTGCGCGCCGACGGCCTGGCCGAGCCCCTGGGCGGTGGCCCCGGCAGCGCCGCCCTCCCGGCGGCCGCCGGCATCACGGGAGGCGTGACCGTGGTGGCCCTGAGCCCGGACCTGGCCGAGGCCCCGGCCTCCACGCCCCGGCTCCTGGCCTTCACCGCCCAGCAGCTCGACCTGGGCTACGCGCCCAAGGGGGGTACCGCCGCACCGCGCACCGTGACCCTGAGCAACACGGGCAGCGCCCCGGTGGCTCTCTACGGCCTGCGCTTCCAGGAGACCAACGCCCAGGGCTCCGGCTATGTGGTGAGCCTCGCCGGCTGCGCCGGCTCCGCGGCGGCGCTGCCCCTGGTGCTCCAGCCCGGGGAGAGCTGCCAGGTGTCCGTGCACGCCGCCAATCCCGGCCGGGGGGATGTCTTCACCTACAGCACCCGCCTGGCGGCGGTGGGCAGCGATCCGGCGGCGGCGGTGCTGCGGGGCCCGGAGGTCCTCTACCGCACCACCCCGCTGGTCCTGGCCTACCAGGGCCAGGTCCCGGGGGCCCCTGCGGACTGGACCGGTACGGGGCTGGACTTCGGGACGGTCCTCGTGGGGCAGGCCGCCAGCCGCCAGGTCACCGTTCGGGCGGCGGACGCGGCGACCATCCAGCAGGTGGGCCTCAAGGGCGCGGACGCCTCCCGCTTCGCCGTCACGGCGGACGGCTGCTCGGGCCAGACGCTGCAGTTGGGCGGGGGCTGCTCCCTGACCCTGCGCTACCGGCCCGATGCGGCCGGGCCCCACGAGGCCTGGCTGGAGCTGAAGGGCGCCTCCGGCATCCTGGCCGAGCTGCGGCTGCGGGGGCAGGGC
>WFXX01000206.1 GCA_015490395.1 Gammaproteobacteria bacterium
GGTGGGGGCGGAGCTGGACCTGCACGGGCTGTCGGCGGCGGCGGCCTTCACGGCCCTGGCGGCCTTCCTGGCCCGGCAGCGCCGGGCGGGGGTGCTCTGCGTGCGGGTGATCCACGGCAAGGGGCTGCACTCGGTGGGCCGGGAGCCGGTGCTCAGGCGGCGCATCGGGCCCTGGCTGCGCCGGCGGGAGGAGGTGCTGGCCTACTGCGAGGCGCGGCCGGCGGACGGGGGCGCGGGGGCGCTCTACGTGCTGCTGCGAAGGCCCCGCTGAGGCGGCGCTGACCGGGAGGCGGGCGGCGTGCGATAATCCGCGCCCTTTGCGGTCCAAGCATCCAGCAGCAGCGCGCGCATGGCCGAGACCCAGCAGACCCATCCGCCCGGGAGCGGCGCATCGCCCCTCGCCCCGCCCCTGCCCCGGGGGCCGGGGGAGCGGGTGCGCTGGCGGCGGCTGCACGGCTCGGCCCTGGCCCTGGCGGTGGCGGAGGCGGCCCGCCGCCACCCGGGGCCGGTGGTGCTGGTGGCCTCCGACGCCCGGGAGGCGGCCCGCCTGGAGCAGGAGCTGGGTTTCTTCCTAGGCGACGAGCTGCCCCGGCTGGGCTTCCCGGACTGGGAGACGCTGCCCTACGACGTCTTCTCGCCCCACCAGGACATCGTGTCCCAGCGCCTGGCCACGCTGGCGGCCCTGCCGGGCCTGGAGCGGGGGGTGCTGGTGCTGCCGGCGGGGACGCTCCTGCAGCGGCTGCCGCCGCGCAGCTTCCTGGAGGCCCACGCCTTCGCCCTGGACGTGGGCGATCGCCTGGACCTGGAGGCCATGCGCGCGCGCCTGGAGCGGGCGGGCTACCGGTGCGTCTCCCAGGTGATGGAGCACGGGGAGTTCGCGGTGCGGGGCAGCCTCCTGGACCTCTTCCCCATGGGGGCGGAGCGGCCCTACCGCATCGATCTCTTCGACGAGGAGGTCGAGAGCATCCGCACCTTCGACCCGGAGAGCCAGCGCTCCCTGGAGCGGGTGGAGCGCATCCGGCTGCTGCCGGCGCGGGAGTTCCCGCTCACGGAGGAGGCGGTGGCCCGCTTCCGGCAGGCCTACCGGGAGCGCTTCGAGGGCGACCCGCGCCAGAGCCCGGTCTACCGGGGGGTGAGCGAGGGGCTGCCGCCGCCGGGGATCGAGTATTACCTGCCGCTGTTCTTCGAGGAGCTGGCCACCCTGGCGGACTACCTGCCCCGGGGCAGCCTGGTGGTGGCCACGCCGGGGGTGCCGGAGGCGACGGCGCGCTTCCTGGAGGGGGTGCGCCAGCGCTACGAGTCGCTGCGCCACGATCGGGAGCGGCCGCTGCTGGAGCCGGAGGCCCTGTGGCAGACGGCGGAGGAGCTGGAGGAGCGGCTGGCGGCCTTCCCCCGGGTGGCGGTGGAGCGGCTGGACGCCGACGGGCAGGCGGTGGCCTTCGCCACGCGCCCGCCCCCGCCGCTGACCATCCAGGCCCGGGCCAAGGAGCCGGCCCAGGCCCTGCTGCGCTTCCTGGGGGAGTTCCCGGGGCGGGTGCTGCTGGCCGCCGAGAGCGCGGGCCGCCGGGAGCTGCTCATGGACCTGCTCCGACCCCACGGCCTCCAGCCCGAGGCCTTCGGCTCCTGGCGGGCCTTCCTGGAGGGGGAGGCGCGCCTGGGCCTGGCGGTGGCGCCCCTGGAGGAGGGCCTGCTCCTGGAGGCGCCGGCCCTGGCGGTGGTGGCCGAGCCCCAGCTCTTCGGGGAGCGGGCGGTGCGCCAGCGCCGGCGGGAGCGCCGGGCCCGGGACGCCGAGGCGGTAATCCGGGACCTCACCGAGCTGCATCCCGGCGCGCCGGTGGTGCACGAGGAGCACGGGGTGGGCCGCTACCTGGGGATGCAGACCCTCACCGTGGGCGGGGTGCCCACCGAGTTCCTGACCATCGAGTACGCCGGCGGGGACAAGCTCTACGTGCCGGTGGCCTCGCTCCACCTGGTGAGCCGCTACACGGGCGCGCCGCCGGAGCAGGCGCCCCTGCACCGCCTGGGCGGGGACCAGTGGCAGAAGGCCCGGCGCAAGGCCGCGGAGCGGGTGCGGGACGTGGCCGCCGAGCTCCTGGACCTCTACGCCCGGCGGGCGGCGCGCAGCGGCTACGCCTTCCAGCCCCCGGACGAGCAGTACCGGGCCTTCTGCGCCGCCTTCCCCTTCGAGGAGACGCCGGACCAGCTCGAGGCCATCGAGGCGGTGATCGCGGACATGGTCTCGCCGCGGCCCATGGACCGCCTGGTGTGCGGGGACGTGGGCTTCGGCAAGACGGAGGTGGCCCTGCGGGCGGCCTTCCTGGCGGTGCAGAGCGGGCGGCAGGTGGCGGTGCTGGTGCCCACCACCCTGCTGGCCGAGCAGCACTACCAGACCTTCTCGGACCGCTTCGCCGACTGGCCGGTGCGCATCGAGGTGCTCTCGCGCCTGCGCGCCGGGCGCCGCCAGGAGGCGGTGCTGCGGGACCTGGCCGAGGGCAAGGTGGACATCGTCATCGGCACCCACAAGCTGCTCCAGGGGAACGTGCGCTTCAAGCGCCTGGGGCTGGTGATCCTGGACGAGGAGCACCGCTTCGGGGTGCGGCAGAAGGAGCGGCTCAAGGAGCTGCGGGCGGAGGTGGACGTGCTCACCCTCACGGCCACCCCCATCCCCCGCACCCTGAACATGGCCCTCTCGGGGCTTAGGGACCTGTCCATCATCGCCACGCCCCCGGCGCGGCGGCTGGCCATCAAGACCTTCGTGCGCCCCTGGGACCGGGACCTGATCCGCGAGGCCTGCCTGCGCGAGATCCGCCGCGGCGGGCAGGTCTACTTCCTGCACAACGAGGTGCGCACCATCGAGAGGACGGCCCGCATGCTGCGGGAGCTGGTGCCCGAGGCCAGCGTGCGCGTGGCCCACGGTCAGATGCGGGAGCGGGAGCTGGAGCAGGTGATGGCGGACTTCTACCACCGGCGCTTCAACGTGCTGGTCTGCTCCACCATCATCGAGACCGGCATCGACATCCCCAACGCCAACACCATCCTCATCGACCGGGCGGACAAGTTCGGCCTGGCCCAGCTCCACCAGCTCCGCGGGCGCGTGGGGCGCTCCCACCACCAGGCCTACGCCTACCTGCTCATCCCCTCCCGCTCGGCCATCAGCGCCGACGCCCTCAAGCGGCTGGAGGCCATCGAGTCCCTGGAGGACCTGGGGGCGGGCTTCACGCTGGCCACCCACGACCTGGAGATCCGCGGCGCCGGGGAGCTGCTGGGCGAGGAGCAGAGCGGGCAGATGCAGGAGGTGGGTTTCACCCTCTACACCCAGCTCCTGGAGCGGGCGGTGCAGGCCCTCAAGGCCGGGCGCCAGCCCGAGCTGGAGGCCCCCCTGCACCAGGGCACGGAGGTGGAGCTGCGCATCCCCGCCCTCATCCCCGAGGACTACCTGCCCGACGTCCACGCCCGGCTGGTGATGTACAAGCGCATCGCCTCCGCCGAGGACGAGGAGCGGCTGCGGGAGCTGCAGGTGGAGATGATCGACCGCTTCGGCCTGCTCCCGGAGCCGGTGAAGCACCTGTTCCGGGTCACCGCCATCAAGCTGCGGGCCCAGCGGCTGGGCATCCGGCGGGTAGAGGCCGGGCCCCAGGGCGGGCGGCTGCTGTTCGAGGAGCGGCCCCGGGTGGACCCGGCCGCCCTGGTGCGGCTCATCCAGGGCGAGCCCCAGGTCTACCGCCTGGACGGGCAGGAGAAGCTGCGCTTTCGCATGGACCTGGCCGAGCCGGAGCGCCGCCTGGAGGCGGTGGAGGCCCTGCTCCGGGCCCTGGAGGGGGTCGGGGAGGCTGCGGCCGCGGCCGCCGGCTGAAGGCTCAGCCTCCCGGCCTCGCTACCACGGCCTGCACCTGCGCCCTCCCCTCCTCGCGCTCGGCCTCCCAGCGCCGCTCCAGCTCCTCCTCGAAGCCGAAGGCGGAGAGGTCCCGCATGCGCTGGGGATAGAGGATGCCGTCCAGGTGGTCCAGCTCGTGCTGCACCACCCGGGCGTGGAAGCCCGCCACCTCCCGCTCCAGGGGGCGGCCCTCCGGGTCCAGGCCCCAGTAGCGGATGCGCCGGTGGCGGGGCACCAGGCCGCGTAGGCCGGGCAGGCTGAGGCAGCCCTCCCAGCCCTCCTCCAGCTCGTTATCCAGGGGCTCCCAGCCGGGGTTGACCAGGACGGTGGCCGGCACGGGCTCGGCCTCCGGATAGCGGGGGTTGGCCTCCACGGCGAAGACCACCACCCGCAGCCCCACCCCGATCTGGGGCGCGGCGAGGCCCGCCCCGTCGTGGGCCCGCATGGTGTCCCAGAGGTCCTGGACCAGGGCCTGCAGGCGCTCCGAGCCGAGCTCGGCCTCGGGCACCGGCGCCGCGCGCCGGGCCACCATCGGATGGCCCATCCGCAGGATCCTTCGCACCGCCATCGCCACGCCTCATGACAGCCTGGGGGCCTGCTGCTATGTTAGCAGCGCCATGCGCCCGCCCCGCCTCC
>WFXX01000207.1 GCA_015490395.1 Gammaproteobacteria bacterium
CGCGGGTGGCGGCCATCTTCGGCCGCGGCGGGCCCATCATCCCTACCGGCGAGACGGTGATCCAGGCCGGCGACGAGGTCTTCTTCATCGCCGCCCGGGAGCACATCCGCACCGTCATGGCCGAGCTGCGGCGCATGGAGAAGCCGGTCAAGCGCATCATCATCGCCGGCGGGGGCAACGTGGGCCGGGGCCTGGCCAAGGCCCTGGAGGGCCGCTACCAGGTCAAGCTCATCGACCACAACGCAGGCCGCAGCAAGCTCATCGCCGAGGAGCTGACCCGCACCATCGTGCTGCTGGGAGATGCCGCCGACGAGGAGCTGCTGCGCGAGGAGAACATCGAGAACACGGACGTCTTCTGCGCGGTGACCAACGACGACGAGGCCAACATCCTCTCGGCCATGCTGGCCAAGCGCCTGGGGGCCAAGCGGGTCATCGCCCTCATCAACCGGGCGGCCTACGTGGACCTGGTGGAAAGCTCCCAGATCGACGTGGCCATCTCGCCCCAGCACGCCACCATCGGCAGCCTGCTGGCGCACGTGCGGCGGGCCGACGTGCCCGTGGTGCACAGCCTGCGCCGCGGGGCGGCCGAGGCGGTGGAGATCGTGGCCCACGGCGATCCCGAGACCTCCAAGGTGGTGGGCCGGGCGATAGGCGAGCTCAAGCTCCCCCCGGGGACCACCATCGGGGCCCTGGTGCGGGGTGATCGGGTCCTCATTGCCCATCGTGATATCGTCATTGAGCCCGAGGACCACGTGATCCTGTTCCTGGTGGACAAGCGCCGCGTCCCCGAGGTCGAGCGCCTGTTCCAGGTCAGCGCTACCTATCTCTGAGCGGGGCGGCGGCGGGCTATGCAGATCCGGGCCGTCCAGCGCATCCTGGGCCTGCTCCTCATGCTCTTCAGCGTCACCATGTTGCCGCCGGCGGCGGTGGCCTGGTGGTACGGGGAGACGGCGCTGCAGGCCTTCCTGTTGGCCTTCGTGGCCGTGCTGGGGCTGGGCTTCCTGGCCTGGGCCCCGGTGGCCCGGGTGCGCGCCGACCTGCGGGTGCGGGACGGCTTTTTGGTGGCGGCCCTGTTCTGGGTGGTGCTGGGCCTCTCCGGCGCCATCCCCCTGATGCTGGCCGAGCGGCCCCACATGCCGCTGGTGGACGCGGTCTTTGAGTCCGTCTCCGGCATCACCACCACCGGGGCCACGGTGCTCACCGGTCTCGACGACCTGCCCCGGTCCGTCCTGTGGTACCGCCAGCAGCTCCAGTGGCTGGGAGGGATGGGCATCATCGTCCTGGCCGTGGCCATCTTCCCCATGCTGGGGGTGGGTGGGATGCAGCTCTATCGGGCGGAGATGCCCGGCCCCATGAAGGAGCAGAAGCTCACCCCGCGCATCGCCGAGACCGCCAAGGCCCTCTGGTACATCTATCTCGTGCTCACCGCCGCCTGCGCCCTGGCCTACCTCCTGGTGGGCATGAGCCCGTTCGATGCGGTGGGCCACGCCTTCTCCACGGTGGCCATCGGGGGCTTCTCCACCCACGATGCCAGCATCGGCTACTTCGCCAGCCCGGCAGTGGAGGCGGTGGCCGCCCTGTTCATGATGCTGGCCGGGATCAACTTCACCCTTCACTTCCTGGCCTGGCGGCGCATGAGTCTGGCCGTCTACTGGGCGGACTCGGAGCTGCGGGCCTACCTGGCCGTGCTCCTTGGGGCGGGCGCGGTGACCGTGGCCTACCTGGTGGGCTACGGCACCCCCTTTTGGCCGGCCCTGCACAACGGCCTCTTCCAGGTGATCTCCTTCGCCACCACCACGGGATTTACCACCACCTCCTACGAGCTCTGGCCCGGCTTCCTCCCGGTGCTGCTCATCTTCGTCAGCTTCTTCGGGGCCTGCGCCGGCTCCACGGGTGGGGGGATGAAGACCATCCGCTTCCTGCTCCTGCTCAAGCAGGGGGTGCGCGAGATCCGGCGCCTGGTCCATCCCAACGGCCAGTTCGTCATCAAGGTCAACGAGCGCACCCTCCCGGAGCGGGTCATCGAGTCGGTGTGGGGCTTCTTTTCCGTGTACGTGGCCGTGTTCGTCATCATCATGCTCCTGCTCATGGCCACGGGCCTGGACCACCTGACCGCCTTCAGCGCCGTGGCCGCCTGCCTGAACAACCTCGGCCCCGGCCTAGGGGAGGTGGCGGCCAACTACGGCGGCCTCTCGGATGCGGCCAAGTGGCTGCTGTGCCTGGCCATGCTCATGGGCCGCCTGGAGATCTTCACCCTGCTGGTGCTCTTCACCCCCGCCTTCTGGCGCCGCTGAGCGTGGCCCCCCGGGGCCCCATGTCTTAGAATCGGGGCCCACCGAGCCCGGGGGCCGCGGGGCCCCGTGGGCGGGCGCGAGCGGGGAGCCCGAAGCGAGGCCCATGGAGCAGCCCGAGACCCGGCGGAAGTGGGACGATCGCTGGCGTGAGCACCAGGGCCCAGGCCAGCCGGCCCGGGTGCTGGCGGAGAACGCCCACCTGCTGCCCGCCTCGGGCGAGGCCCTGGACCTGGCCTGCGGGCTAGGGGGCAATGCCCTGCTGCTGGCCCGCCGGGGCCTGCGGGTGCGGGCCTGGGACCTGTCCGGGGTGGCCGTGGAGCGTCTGCGGGCCCAGGCCCGGGCCGAGGGCCTGCCCCTGGAGGCGGAGGAGCGGGACGTCTGCGCCCGCCCCCCGCCGCCGGGTGCCTTCGACGTGATCGTGGTGGCCCATTTCCTGGAGCGCCACTTGGCGCCGGCCTTGGTGGCGGCCCTGCGCCCGGGGGGGCTGCTCTACTTCGAGACCTATACCCAGGAGGCCCTCTCCCCGTCGGGTCCGGGTCGGCCCGAGTGGCGGCTGGCCCCCGGGGAGCTCCTGGAGCTGTTCCGGCCGTTGCGGCCGGTGGTCTACCGGGAGGAGGGGCTGATGGGAGACCTGCGCGAAGGCTGGCGGGACAAGGCCCTGCTGGTGGCGGTGAAGGACCCGGCCCGCCGGGGCGGGCCGTTGCCCGAGGGCTGGAGGGAGGAGCCGTGGCGCCGGGCCTGAGCGCCGGTCTGGGGCAGGAGCGCCTGCACGGCACCACCGTGCTGGTGGTGCGCCGCGGCGGGCGGGTGGCCATGGGCGGGGACGGGCAGGTCAGCCTGGGGCCCACCGTGCTCAAGGGCAACGCCCGCAAGGTGCGCCGCCTGCACGGGGGCCGGGTGCTGGCCGGCTTCGCCGGGGCCACGGCGGATGCCTTCACCCTGTTCGAGCGCTTCGAGGGCAAGCTGGAGCAGCACGCCGGGCACCTGCTGCGGGCGGCGGTGGAGCTGGCCAAGGACTGGCGCACCGACCGCCTCCTGCGCCGCCTGGAGGCCCTGCTCCTGGTGGCCGACCGCCGCCACCTGCTCACCGTCTCCGGCACCGGGGACGTCATCGAGCCCGAGCACCCGGCCATGGCCATCGGCTCGGGCGGGCCCTATGCCCTGGCCGCGGCCCGGGCCCTGCTGGAGCACACCCCGCTGGGGGCCCGGGAGGTGGTGGAGCGGGCCCTGGGGATCGCCGCCGACATCTGCGTCTACACCAACCACCAGCTGGTGGTGGAGGAGCTGGAGGCCGAGGCCTGATGCAGCAGCCCCTCACCCCCCGGGAGATCGTCCACGAGCTGGACAAGCACATCGTGGGCCAGGCCGAGGCCAAGCGGGCCGTGGCCATCGCCCTGCGCAACCGCTGGCGGCGCAGCCAGGTCCCCGAGCGCCTGCGCAACGAGATCACCCCGAAGAACATCCTCATGATCGGGCCCACCGGGGTGGGCAAGACCGAGATCGCCCGCCGCCTGGCCAAGCTGGCCCGGGCCCCCTTCATCAAGGTGGAGGCCACCAAGTTCACCGAGGTGGGCTACGTGGGCCGCGATGTGGAGTCCATCGTCCGCGACCTGGTGGACGTGGCCATCAAGATGACCCGGGAGGAGGCCATGGCCCGGGTGCGCCCTCGGGCCGAGGCGGCGGCCGAGGAGCGGGTGCTGGATGCCCTGCTCCCCCCGGCCCGGGGCGTGCCCCAGGAGGAGTCCACCGCCCGCCAGGTCTTCCGCAAGCGGCTGCGCGAGGGGGCCCTGGACGAGCGGGAGATCGAGATCGAGGTCAGCGCCCCCCTGGGCGTGGAGATCATGGCCCCCCCGGGCATGGAGGACATGTCCTCCCAGCTCCAGAGCCTGTTCCAGAGCCTGGCCCCGGGCCGCACCCGCCGCCGCCGGCTCAAGGTGCGTGAGGCCCTGCGGGTGCTGGCCGACGAGGAGGCCGCCAAGCTCATCAACGAGGAGGAGGTCAAGGCCGAGGCCCTGCGCAGCGTGGAGCAGAACGGCATCGTCTTCCTGGACGAGATCGACAAGATCGCCCGCCGCGGCGAGCACGGGGGCCCCGACGTCTCCCGCGAGGGCGTGCAGCGCGACCTCCTGCCCCTGGTGGAGGGCTGCACCGTCTCCACCAAGCACGGCATGGTGCGCACCGACCACATCCTGTTCATCGCCTCGGGGGCCTTCCACGTGGCCAAGCCCTCGGACCTCATCCCCGAGCTCCAGGGCCGGCTCCCCATCCGCGTGGAGCTCCATCCCCTCACCGCCGAGGACTTCGTGCGCATCCTCACCGAGCCCGATGCCTCCCTGACCGAGCAGTACGCCGCCCTCATGGCCACCGAGGGGGTGGAGCTGCGCTTCACGGAGGAGGCGGTGCGCCGCATCGCCGAGATCGCCTGGCAGGTCAACGAGCGCACCGAGAACATCGGGGCCCGGCGCCTGCACACGGTGATGGAGCGCCTGGTGGAGCGCATCTCCTTCGAGGCCCCCGACCGGGCGGGGGAGACGGTGACCATCGACGTCGATTACGTGGACCGCCAGCTGGCGGACCTGGCGGGTGATGAGGACCTGAGCCGCTACATCCTCTGAAGGCCATGGACGCGGACCGGCCCACCGAACTGCGCCTGCACCGCCGCTCCCGGATCCTGGAGGTGGCCTTCCCCGGAGGCGAGCGGCACCGGCTGCCCTGCGAGCTGCTGCGGGTCTACTCCCCCTCGGCGGAGGTGCAGGGTCACGGGCCGGGCCAGGAGGTGCTGGTGGTGGGCAAGGAGAGCGTGGGCATCGAGGCCGTGGAGCCCGTGGGGCGCTACGGGGTGCGGCTGCGCTTCGACGACGGGCACGCCAGCGGCATCTACACCTGGGGCTATCTCCGCCGCCTGGGCCGGGAGCGGGAGCGGCTCTGGGCCCGCTACCTGGAGCGGCTGCGGGCCGCGGGCTACGTGCGGCGGGCGCCGGAGGAGGCGGGATGAGCGAGGGCGGCGAGACCTGGTTCGGCTTCCAGCGGGTCAGCCCCGAGGAGAAGCGCCGGCGGGTGATGGGCGTCTTCTCCTCCGTGGCCCGGCGCTACGACCTGATGAACGACCTCATGTCCCTGGGGGTGCACCGGCTCTGGAAGCGCTTCACCGTGGCCCTCAGCGGGGTGCGCGAGGGCCAGCGGGTGCTGGACGTGGCCGCGGGCACCGGCGACCTCACCGCCCCCCTGGCCCGGCGGGCCGGCGAGACGGGCTTGGTGGTGGCCTGCGACCTCAACGCCGAGATGCTGGCCCGGGGGCGGGAGCGGCTCCTGGACGAGGGGGTGGGGGGCAACGTGCGCTGGGTGCAGGCCGACGCCCAGGGCCTGCCCTTCCCTGAGCGCGCCTTCGACTGCCTGACC
>WFXX01000208.1 GCA_015490395.1 Gammaproteobacteria bacterium
CGGCGGGGCAACGCGGGTGGCGGACCTCCTCGCGCTCTACCTGGAGGAGCTGGAGGTGCCCTACGTCTTCGGCGTGCCCGGCGGGGCAGTGGAGCCGCTCTACGACGCCTTAGCCCGCAGCGCCCGGCGCGGCGGCCCGCGCCCGGTGGTGGCCCGGCACGAGGCCGGCGCCGCCTTCATGGCCGACGGCTACGCCCGCGAGACCGGGCGGCTGGGGGTGTGCTGCTCCACCGCCGGACCCGGGGCCACCAACATGATCACCGGGGTGGCCAGCGCCTACGAGGACGAGGTCCCCCTGCTGGTCATCACCGCCCAGACGCCGCGCCCCGGCTTCGGGCGCGGCGCCTCCCAGGAGTCCTCGTGCACGGGCGTCAACACGGTGGCCATGTACGCCCAGTGCACCCGCTACAGCTCCCTGGTCTCCCACGAGGCCCAGCTGGAGCACAAGCTGGCTGCGGCGGTGCTGGCAGCTCGCCAGCCCCCCCAGGGGCCGGCGCACCTGAGCATCCCCCTGGACGTGCTCCGGGCGCCGGCGCCCGCGCGCCGGCCCTCCTTCGACCTCGGGTCCCACCTGCGCCCGCCTGCCCTGCTGGACCGCCGGGGCGCGGCACGCCTGGCCGAAGCCCTGCGCCGGGCCGCCCACAGCGTCTTCGTGCTGGGGCCCGGGGCGGCGCCGGCGGTGAGCAGCATCCTTCGGCTGGCCTCGCGGCTGGGCGCGGCGGTGCTCACCACGCCCCAAGGCAAGGGGCTGGTGGACCCTTACCATCCGGCCTTCCACGGGGTCTACGGCCTGGCCGGCCACGCCAGCGCCACCCGGCTGCTGACCGAGCCCGGGGTGGAGCTGGTGGTGGTGGTGGGCTCCTCCTTGGACGAGCTGGCCACCAACGGCTGGGACACCAGCCTCCTTGGGCCGCGCCTGGTGCACGTGGATCCGGTGGAGGCCCACTTCCGGCGCACCCCCATGGCCGCCCTGCACGTGGGGGGGCACGTGGGGCTGCTGTTCCTGGAGCTGGAGCGCCGTCTGGCCGGGCACCGCCATCCCGGCCCCCTGCCCTGGGCGGTGGTGGTGCCCTTCGAGCGCCGGCGCGGGGAGCGCCGCCGACGGCAGGACGCCTCGGCCCGTCCCGCCCGGGAGCGACGCAGCGGCCGGGACCGGCGGCGCAGCCCGAGCCCCTCCCCCTTCCTGCGCCACTTCGCCCTGCGGGACGAGGCCCTCTATCTGAGCGAGGCCGTCCCCATCAAGCCCCAGCGGCTGATGTACGAGCTCTCCCGCCGCTTTCCCCAGGGCACCCGCTTCCTGGCCGATATCGGCAACGCCTTCCTTTGGGCCATTCACTACCTGCATCCGCCGTACCGCCCAGAGGATCCCGCCTGGCGAGGCAGCCGGGGCGGGTACCTGCGCATGGGCATGGGCTTCGCCTCCATGGGCTGGGCGGTGGGCGCGGCAGTGGGCACCGCCTTGGGCGCACCGGGCCGGCCCGTGGTCTGCCTGGTGGGAGACGGGGCCCTCCTCATGGCTGGGCAGGAGATCACCACCGCCGTCCAGGAGGCCCTGCCGGTGATCTTCGTGGTGCTCAACGACGGGGCCCTGGGCACCGTGAAGCACGGCCAGCGCCTGGCCGGGGCCGAGCCCGTGGCCTTCCAGCTCCCCCCGGTGGACTTCGCCGCCTACGCCGAGGCCCTGGGGGTCCCGGGGCACGTGGTCAGCAGCCCCGGTGACCTGGACCGGCTGGACGTGGCCGCCCTCTGCCGGCGGCGGGGGCCGAGCCTGATCGACGTGCGCCTGGACGGCGAGGAGCCGCCGCCGCTGGGCGAGCGGCTGCAGATGCTCGCTGGGGGTCATCGAGGCTGAGCGCAGCGTGGGTCGGGAGGCCATCCGCACCGCCATCTGGGAGGAGCTTCCTGAGCCGGAGGACCCCTTTCGCGCCGCCTGCTGCCGCTGCCGCGGCTACGACGTCTACGGGGAGCTGGTAGGGCGCGCGCGCTGGAGCGAGTTCCTCCTGCTGCTGCTCACCGGCGAGCGCCCCACGCCGGAGGCGGCCGGCCTGCTGGAGGCCCTGGCCGTGGCCCTGGCCAATCCGGGGCCCCGGGACCCCTCGGTGCGGGCGGCCATGAGCGCCGCGGTGAGTCAGGCCCCGCCCGCGGCCTGGCTGGCTGCGGCCCTGGCAGCTGGCGCCGGCTGGGAGGGGGGCGGTGCCGAGCTGCGCGGGGCCTTGGCGTGGTGGTGGGAAGCCGGCACCGAGGCCAGAGCCTGGCGCCGGCTGCTGGCCGAGGCGCCACAGCAGAGGCACCCGCCCGGCTTTGACCCCCACGCCAAGCGCTGCCCGCGCATCGTGCGCCGAGCCCTCCAGGCCTTGGCGGCCCGCTCGCCCGGCCCCCACCTGCCCTGGCTCCGGGAGCACCGGGAGCTGCTGGAGGAGGCCGCGGGACGGCCGCTGGCCCTGGCGGGCGTGGCCGCGGCCGCCTGCCGGGACCTGGGGCTGCGCCCGGAGCAAGGGGAGCTGCTGCACCTGCTGCTGCGCCTGCCCGGGGCCGCCGCGCATGCCCTGGAGCAGGCCGGGATCGGCTGGCGGGGCTATCCCTTCTTCCACGGGGCGGTGCGCCTGCGGAGGCCGGAGGGGAGCCGGTGAGCGGCGAGCTGGAACGCCACGAGGACCGCTGGGAGACGGACCTGGGGACGCTGGTCCCCGGAAAGGGGGCGGTGCTGCGGGGCCGGGACCTGCTCCGGGAGCTGGGGCGCGAGCGGTGGATGGGGCTCTATCTCTATGCCCTCACGGGGCGGCGCCTCGAGGATCGTGCGCTGCGGCTCCTGGAGGGCATCTGGGTGCTGTGCTGCAGCTATCCGGACCCTCGCCTCTGGAACAACCGCGTGGCGGCCCTGGCCGGCAGCGCCCGGGCCCCGGGCGGCCTGGCCCTGGGGGCCGCCCTGGCGGCCTCCGAGGGGGAGCTGTACGGGGCCGTGCCGGCGGCCCAGGCCCTGGCCCTGCTGCAGCAGTTCCGCTCCCGGGAGGCCGCCGGCGAGCCCCTGGAGGCCCTGGTGCGCGCCGAGCTGCGCCGCCGGCGTCGCCTACCCGGCTACGGCCGGCCCCTGGTGCGGGGGGACGAGCGCCTCGCCCCCCTCCTGGAGCTGGCCCGGGAGCTGGGGCTGGACGGCGGTCCCTTCCTGGCCCTGGCCCTGCGGGTGGACGAGGTGCTAGCGAGAGGCCGCTGGAGGGTGCGGCTCAACGCCGCGGGGCTGGCCGCGGCGCTGGCCGGCGACCTAGGCCTGACACCCCGGGAGCTCCACCTCTACTTGTTGCCCTGCTTCACGGCGGGGATCGTGGCCTGCTACGCCGATGCCCGCGACCACCATCCGCCGGGGAGCTTCCTGCCTCTGCGCTGCGATCGCGTCCGCTACACCGGGCCGCCGCCCCGCCCCTGGCGGCGCCCGTAGGAGAGCTGCCGCAGCGGCGCTCACCGTACTCAAAACGGCCGCTTTGGCCGAAAATAGGCGCCGTGAGCGCACCGTCCCGCCCGAACCCTGCCCTCCTGATCCTGGCCCTCCTGCTGGGGATCGCCTGGGGCTGGTGGCCGGTTCATGCTAGCGACGAGGCCTTGGAGCCGGACCTGGCCCTGACCTACGGGGAGGCCGACATGGTGGAGATCGCCACCGGCACCCCCCAGCCCCAAGCCCTGGCCCCCTCGGTCACCAGCGTGATCACCGCCCGGGACATCGAGGCCATGGGGGCCACCGACCTGGACGAGGTGCTCGAGACCGTGGCCGGCATCCACGTGGCCCGCTCGGTGCGGGCCTACAACCCCATCTATGTCATCCGGGGCATCTATGCCGAGACCAACCCCCAGGTCCTGGTCCTGGTCAACGGCCTCCCCATCACCAACCTCTTCGTGGGCGACCGCAGCCAGGTCTGGGGCGGGATGCCGGTGCAGGCCATCGCCCGTATCGAGATCATCCGCGGCCCCGGCTCGGCGGTCTACGGCGCCGACGCCTTCGCCGGGGTGATCAACATCATCACCAAGGGCGGGGCGGACATCCGGGGGCTGGAGGTCGGGACCCGCGCCGGCCGCTTCCTGACGCGGGAGATCTGGCTCCTCGCCGGCCGGCAAGAGGGGACTCGGGGGCACGCCTTCAGCCTGGAGGCGGGCACCACGGACGGGGCTACCCCCTTGATCGAAGCCGATGCCCAGAGCCAGCTCGATGCCCTATTCGGCACCGCGGCCTCCCTGGCCCCGGGGCCGGCCAACCTGGGCCGGCGTTGGCTGGAGCTGCGCCTAGAGCTGGAGCGGTCCCGCTGGCGGCTGCGGGCAGGCTACCAGGGCCGACGCCGGGTAGGCACCGGGGCCGGCGTGGCCCAGGCCTTGGATCCGGTGGGGCGCAACGCCGCCGACCGCTACAACGCCGATTTGGCCCTGCGGCTCTGGGAGGGAGAGACTAGCGGCGGCCGGCTCCGGGTCGCCATCTTCAACACCAGCGCCCGCTCCCGGCTGCGGCTCTATCCGCCGGGGGCCTTCGGCGGCGCCTTCCCGGAAGGGGTCTTGGGCAACCCAGATGTCAACGAGCGGCATCTGCGGCTGGAGCTCGAGGGCCTCTTTACCGGCTGGAGCGGCCACCGCCTGCGGCTAGGCCTGGGGGCAGCCCACGCCCGCCTCTACAAGGTGCGCGAGTCGCGCAACTTCGCCTACGCGGGCGGGGGCCTCGTCCCCCTGGGAGGGCTGACGGACGTGAGCTTCACCGCGCCCTTCGTCCAGGAGCGGGGCCGAAGGATCTATTACGCCCTGGCCCAGGACGAGTGGGACCTAGCCCGAGACTGGCGCCTCACCGCGGGGCTGCGCTACGACCGCTACTCCGACTTCGGTAGCACCCTCAACCCCCGCGCCGCCCTGGTGTGGCAGAGCTCCTATGCCCTCACCACCAAGCTGCTCTTCGGCCGGGCCTTCCGCGCCCCTTCCTTCGCCGAACTCTACAACATCAACAATCCGGTGGCCCTGGGCAACCCGGAGCTGCGGCCGGAGACCATCCGCACCTGGGAGCTGGCCTTCGACTACCGCCCCGCGGAGGAGCTGCGGGGCACGCTCAGCCTGTTCCGCTATCGCTGGCGGGACATCATCCGCTTCGTGCCCGACCCCGCCCCGGCCACCACCTGGACGGCCCGCAACACCGGCAGCCAAAGCGGCCAAGGCCTGGAGCTGGAGCTGCGCTGGCGTCCCGCCGCTCACCTGGCGCTGCGTGGCCATTACGCCTACCAGCGGGCCCAGGCCGGGGGCGCCGATCCGGGCAATGCCCCCCATCACCTGGCCTATCTGCGCCTGGACTGGGAGCCCCTTCCGCGCTGGGCCCTGGACCTCCAGGCCCGCTGGGTGGGCGAGCGCCCCCGGATCGCCAGCGACGCCCGTCCCCCTCTGAGCGGATACGCTTGGGCCGACCTGACCCTGCGCCGCCGGGGTCTGGCCAAGCACCTGGAGTTCGCCGCGGCCGTGCGCAACCTCCTCAATGCGGACCGGCGAGAGCCCACCCTGCCGGGCCAAGGCACTCCCGCCCCCATCCCGCAGGACCTGCCCCTTCCGGGGCGCAGCTGGTGGCTGGAGCTGCGCTACCGGCCCCAGCCCCTCTGAGGCCGCCGTGGGCCATCCCGAGCCGGCTCTCGCCGCCTGGACCGCCTTGGTGCTAACGTGGCTGCTGTTCTTCGCCAGCCATTCGCTGCTGGCCGCCGAGGGGGTCAAGCGCGCCCTCCTGGCCCGCTGGCCGGCCCTGGGGCGCTGGTACCGGATCCTCTACAACCTCCTGGCCCTAGCCCTGCTGGCCCCAGCCGTGTTCCTGACCCACCGTTTGGACGGGGTGATGCTCTGGCGCTGGGAGGGGGCCTGGAGCTGGCTGGCAGACGGCCTAGCCCTGGCCGCGGTGGCCGGCTTCCTCTGGACCTTGCGCGACTACGACGGCAAGGAGCTCCTGGGGCTGCGCCAGCTCCGCGAGGGGCGATCCGTGCTGGAGGAAGGCGCCCTGGTCATCGGCCCCTTGCACCGCTGCGTGCGCCATCCGTGGTACTTCCTGGGGCTCGTGATCCTCTGGACCCGGGACATGGACGCGGCCCTACTGACCGCGGCGGTGCTGGTGACGGGCTATCTCGTGGTGGGGGCCCGGCTGGAGGAGGGGCGGCTGCTCCGCCGCCACGGGGAGGCCTACCGGCGCTACCGGGAGCGTGTCCCCTTCCTCCTCCCCCTTCCGGGGCGCTGCCTCTCCGCCTCCGAGGCCGCGGCCCTGGAGCGGATAGCCCGGGAGAGGCTCCACCGGGAGGGCCATGCGGCAGGTGCAGGCTGAAGAGGGCAAGCCCGAACACTAACCCGAGGAAGTCCTCGCCTGTTCAGGCCGCCGACGTCAGCGCGCGGCCAACACCGGGCCCTCCCGGTCTGCCCGGTCCGTGCCGGTGCCGCCCCTCCCGTCGGGGCGCGCTATGATGGAGAGTATTGTCACCGCTCCTTCCGGATCCCGAGCCCAGGGACCAGCCCCATGCCCGAGGCCCGCTGGCGCGGCGTGACCCTGGCCCGCAGCCCCCGCTGCCCGCGTGTGGACGGCCACCTCTACTTCCCGCCGGACACGGTGGAGCTGCAATACCTGCGCCCGAGCGCCACGCGCACCCGCTGCCCCCACAAGGGCGAGGCCCGCCACTTTGACGTGGTAGTGGGCGGAGCGGTGTTGCACGATGCCGCCTGGTGCTATCCGGACCCCCTCCCGGCCGCCCGGGCCATCCGGGACCACATCGCCTTCTGGCGGGGGGTGGAGGTGCTCCCTTGAGCGGGGCCTGGGAGCGGGTGCCGCCGAACCACGAGGGCGGCGGCCTGCTCAACCTGGTGGCCAGCCTGGAGGAGGCCCTGGGCGGGCGTCCCCAGGCCCCACCGGCCACGGCCCTGCCTCCCGTAGCGCTGCGGGGCGCGGAGGCGGTGGTGCTGTTGCTGGTGGACGGGCTGGGCCTGGAGCTGCTGCAGCGGCGGGGCGGGCCCCTGCTGGAGGCCCTGCGCGCGCCCCTGACCAGCGTCTGCCCGGCCACCACGGCCTCGGCGGTGACCACCTGCCTCACCGGCGAGCCCCCGGGGCGGCACGGCCTCACCGGCTGGTTCGTATGGCTGCGGGAGCTGGGGGCCGTGACCGCGGTCCTGCCCTGGCGGCCGCGGGCCGCTGGCCCCGCCTGGTCGCCCGGGGCCTGGCCGGAGGCGGGGACGGTCCTGAGGCTGCGGCCCTTGGCGGCGCGCCTGCCAGGGCCGGCCTGCCTGGTCACCGAGGCGCCCCTGGTGGCCACTCCCTACAGCCGGGCGGCGGCGGCAGGTTGGCACCCTTTCCCCTACCAGGGCCTGGAGGGGCTGGTGGCACGCACCGTGGAGGCGGTGGAGACATCCCTACCCCCGGGCCCCCGTCTGGTCCACGCCTACTGGCCGGAGCTGGACCGCCTGCAGCACCGCCTGGGCCCGGACCACCCCGAGGTGGCGGGCCACCTGCAGGCCTTGGAGGAGGCGGTGCTGGAGCTGGCCGCACGGCTCCGGGCCCGGGGCGTCCCCCTCCTGGTCATCGCTGATCACGGCTTGGTGCCGGTGGAGCGCAGCCTAGAGCTGGAGAGGCATCCGGAGCTGCGGGCGTTGCTGCGCCTGCCCCTCTGCGGCGAGCCCCGCCTGGCCTACTGCTACGTGCGCCCCGGCCGGGAGCGGGCCTTCGAGGCCTACGTGGCCGGGCGCCTCGGGACCTGCTGCCGGCTGCACCGGGCCGAGGAGCTGGTGGCCGCGGGTTGGTACGGCCCACCGCCCCATCACCCGGAGCTGGCCGAGCGGCTGGGGGACTACGTGCTGGAGGCGGCCCCGGGCTGGGTGCTCCGGGACCGCCTCCCCGGCGAGGAGGCGCATCCCCTGCGGGGGGCCCACGGGGGCCTGAGCCCCGCGGAGATGCGCATCCCCCTGCTCGCCTTCCTGTGAGGCAGGCTGGGCCTCAGCAGGGCGCGGTCTCCTGGGCGCCGCCCTGCAGCCGAGCCGCCTCCCGTCGGCCCAGGAGGGCGTAGTACATCACGGGGATCACCACCAAGGTCAGCAGGGTGGAGACAAAGACCCCGAAGATGAGGGACACGGCAAGGCCCTTGAAGATGGGATCGTCCAGGATGAAGAAGGCCCCCAGCATGGCCGCCAGCGCCGTGAGGGCGATGGGCTTGGCCCGCACGGCCCCGGAGCGGATCACCGCCTCCTCCAGGGGCATCCCTTGGCGCAGGGCCTGGCGCACGAAGTCCACCAGCAGGATGGAGTTGCGCACGATGATCCCGGCCAGGGCGATCATGCCGATCATGGAGGTGGCGGTGAACTGGGCCCCCAGCAGGGCGTGGCCGGGCATCACGCCCACGATCGTCAGGGGGATGGGGGCCATGATCACGATGGGGGCCAGGTAGGAGCGGAACTCGGCCACCACCAGCAGGTAGATGAGCACCAGCCCCACCGCATAGGCCAGCCCCATGTCCCTGAAGGTCTCGTAGGTCACCTGCCACTCCCCGTCCCATTTCAGGGCGTAGCGGTGGGGGTCCTCGGGCGGGGCCAGCAGGTGCTGCTCCAGCCGGCCGCCGCCCGGGGGCTCCAGCTTCCGCAGCTGCCCCATCATGGCGAACATGGCATAGAGGGGGCTGTCCAGCTCACCGGCCGCGTTGCCGGTGACGTAGACCACCGGGAGGAGGTCCTTATGGTGGATGACCTGCTCGCGGGTGGCCGCCACCGGCCGCACCAGCTCCCACAGCGGCACCAGCTCTCCCGAGCGGGACCGCACCTTCAGCCCCAGCAGGGACCGGGCCCGGGCCCGGTCGGCCAGGGGCAGCTCTAGACGCACGGGCACCGGATACTTGACGTGGGCCCCGTGCAGATAGGTCACGTCCTCGCCCCCGAGGGCGATGGCCACCGCGTCGGCGACGGCCTGCTGGTCCACCCCCAGGAGGGCCGCCTTCTGCCGGTCCACCTGCAGAATCAGGCGGGGGCCGGGGGCGGTGAGGGAGTCGTCCACGTCCACCACCCCGGGCATGGCGGCGAACACCTCCCGCACCCGTCGGGCGAGGGCCCTCCGACCCTCGGCGTCGGGCCCGTAGATCTCGGCCACCAGGGGGGCCTGCACCGGCGGGCCCGGGGGCACCTCCACCACCTGCACCACGGCCCCGTAGCGGCGGGCCACCTCCTGCACCGGGGCGCGCAGGGCCAGGGCGATCTCGTGGCTCTGCCGCTCCCGCAGCCGCTTGTCCACCAGGTTGATCTGGATATCGCCGAGATGCGGACCCTGGCGCAGGTAGTACTGGCGCACCAGCCCATTGAAATTGATGGGCGAGCTCGTGCCCGCGTAGGCCACGTAGGCGCCCACCTCCGGCACCTGGCGCAGCACCTCGCCCAAGGCGTGCAGCACCTCGGCGGTGCGCTCCAAGGTGCTGCCCTCGGGCAGGTCCACCACCAGCTGCAGCTCGGACTTGTTGTCGAAGGGCAGCATCTTGAGGACGACGAGGCCCGATACGGGCAGCGCCACGGCACCCCCGATGAGCACGAGCATGGCGCCAAGCATCAGCAAGCGCCGCCGCCCGCCCCGGCGCTCATCGAGGAAGGGCCCGACCAGGCGCTCGGAGAGGGCGAGCAGCCGTCCGGCCGCGGCCTCACCCGCGTGCGCGTGGTCGTGCCGGGTGTGCGCCAGCATGCGCCCCGTAAGCCACGGTGTGATGACGAAGGCCACCGCCAGCGAGATCAGCATCCCCGTGCTGGCGTTGATGGGGATGGGGCTCATGTAGGGCCCCATCCCCATCAACGCCAGCACGGGGATGCTGATCTCGCTGGCGGTGGCCTTCGTCATCACACCGTGGCTTACGGGGCGCATGCTGGCGCACACCCGGCACGACCA
>WFXX01000209.1 GCA_015490395.1 Gammaproteobacteria bacterium
GGCCGAGGGGGAGGGCGCATGGTGCGCATCGGGATCAGCGGGGCCGCCGGGCGCATGGGCCGGGAGCTGGTGCGAGCCTGCCGGCAGGCGGAAGGGCTCGAGCTCACGGCCGCGGTGGAGCGTCCGGCCAGCGAGGCGGTGGGGCGGGACGCCGGGGAGCTGGCCGGCGTCGGCCCCGTGGGGGTGCGGGTCTCCGGTAGCCTACGGGAGGTGCTGGACGACTTCGACGTGCTGGTGGACTTCAGCGTCCCCGAGGCCAGCCTCAACCACCTGGCGCTCTGCGCCGCGGCGGGCCGGCCCCTGGTGGTGGGCACCACCGGCCTGGAGGAGGCCCAGCGGCGGCGCTTCGCCGAAGCCGCCTCCGCGGTGCCCATCGTGCTGGCCCCCAACATGAGCGTGGGGGTCAACCTCTGCCTCAAGCTCCTGGAGACCGCGGCCCGGGCCCTGGGCCTGGAGGCCGACGTGGAGGTGGTGGAGGCCCACCACCGGCACAAGGTGGACGCCCCCTCAGGGACCGCCTTGGCCATGGGGGAGGCGGTGGCCCGGGCCCGGGGCCAGCGCCTGCAGGAGGTGGCGGTCTGGCAGCGCTACGGGCTCGCCGGCGAGCGCCCCCCGGGGGCCATCGGCTTTGCCACGGTGCGGGCCGGGGACATCGTGGGCGAGCACACGGTGCTCCTCGCCCTGGAAGGGGAGCGGGTGGAGATCACCCACAAGGCCTCCAGCCGGGCCATCTTCGCCCGGGGGGCCCTGCGGGCGGCCCGCTGGGTGGCCGGCCGGCCTCCCGGCCTCTACGACATGCAGGACGTCTTGGGCCTGCGCTGAGCCCGGGCTTGGGCCCGGCGGGGTGCTTGGGCTAGAATCCGCCGCCGGCATCCGGGGGGTCACCCACCGTCACTTGACCGTCGCCGGCGAGGAGGCCGGCGGCCGTTGGCGCGCGCATCGTCTCGGAGGACCCTTTGCGGCAGGCAGCGCTCTTGGCCCTGGAGGACGGGACGGTCTTCCGGGGCGAGTCCGTGGGAGCCCCCGGCCGGGCGGCCGGGGAGGTGGTGTTCAACACCGCCATGACCGGCTATCAGGAGATCCTCACCGACCCCTCCTACCGGCGCCAGATCGTCACCCTCACCTATCCGCACATCGGCAACGTGGGCGCCAATCCCGAGGACGAGGAGGCTGGCGCGGTGCACGCCGCGGGCCTGGTGATCCGGGACCTGCCCCTGCGCCACAGCAGCTGGCGGGCTCGGGAGGATCTGGGCAGCTACCTGCGCCGCCACGGCGTGGTCGCCCTGGCTGGCATCGACACCCGGCGCCTGACCCGGATCCTGCGCGAGCGGGGGGCCCAGCGGGGCTGCTTGGTGGCCGGCGAGGCGGCCGAGGCCCCCGCAGCCGGCGAGGCGGCGGTGGCCGAGGCCCGGGCTTTTCCCGGCCTAGCTGGGATGGACCTGGCCCGGGAGGTGAGCACCCCGGGCCCCTACACTTGGTTGGAGGGGGGCTGGGTGCCCGGCGTGGGCTATGCGGAGCCCCCGCGGCCCGGGCAGGAGCGCCTGCCCTGGCACGTGGTGGCCTACGATTTCGGGGTCAAGCGCAATATCCTGCGCCTGCTGGTGGACCGGGGCTGCCGCCTCACCGTGGTCCCGGCCGCCACCCCCGCCCGAGAGGTCCTGGCCCTGGACCCCGACGGGGTCTTCCTCTCCAACGGCCCGGGTGACCCCGAGCCCTGCCGCTACGCCATCGAGGCCATCCGCGCCTTCCTGGACGCGGGCCTGCCCCTGTTCGGCATCTGCCTGGGGCACCAGCTCCTGGGCCTGGCCGCGGGGGCGCGGACGGTGAAGATGAAGTTCGGCCACCACGGGGCCAACCACCCGGTGCTGGAGCTCGAGACCGGTCGGGTGCTCATCACCAGCCAGAACCACGGCTTTGCCGTGGACGAGGCTAGCCTCCCGGAGGGGGTGCGCCCCACCCACCGCTCCCTCTTCGACGGCAGCCTCCAGGGCCTGGCCTTCGAGGACCGGCCTGCCTTCGGCTTCCAAGGCCATCCCGAGGCCAGCCCCGGTCCGCACGATGCCGCCCACCTCTTCGACCGCTTCGTGGAGGCCGTGCGCGCCCGCCGGGCGGAGGCTCGAGGGGGGTAGGGGCCTGAGCATGCCGCGGCGTACGGACATCGAGAGCATCCTCATCATCGGGGCCGGACCCATCGTCATCGGCCAGGCCTGCGAGTTCGACTACTCGGGGGTCCAGGCCTGCAAGGCCCTCAAGGAGGAGGGCTACCGGGTGATCCTGGTCAACTCCAACCCGGCCACCATCATGACCGACCCGGACATGGCCGATGCGATCTACGTGGAGCCGGTGCACTGGCGGGTGCTCGAGCGCATCATCGCCCGAGAGCGCCCCGATGCGCTGCTGCCCACCATGGGAGGGCAGACGGCCCTCAACTGCGCCTTGGACCTGGCCCGGGAGGGGGTGCTGGAGGCCTACGGGGTGGAGCTCATCGGCGCCTCCCGGGAGGCCATCGACACCGCCGAGGACCGGGAGCGCTTCCGTGAGGCCATGACCGAGATCGGCCTGGCCACCCCCCGGGCGGCCCTGGCCCATTCCCTGGAGGAGGCCCTGCAGGTGCAGGCCCTGGTGGGCTTTCCCACCGTGATCCGCCCCTCCTTCACCCTAGGCGGCAGCGGCGGGGGCGTGGCCTACAACCGCGAGGAGTTCGTGGAGATCTGTAGGCGGGGCCTGGACCTCTCCCCCACCCGGGAGCTGCTTATCGAGGAATCGGTCCTGGGCTGGAAGGAATTCGAGATGGAGGTGGTGCGGGACCGCAAGGACAACTGCATCATCGTCTGCTCCATCGAGAACCTGGACCCCATGGGGGTGCACACCGGCGACTCCATCACCGTGGCCCCCGCCCAGACCCTCACCGACAAGGAGTACCAGGTCCTGCGCGATGCCTCCATCGCCGTGCTGCGCCGCATCGGCGTGGATACGGGCGGGTCCAATGTGCAGTTCGCCGTCAACCCTCGCGATGGGCGCATGGTGGTCATCGAGATGAACCCGCGTGTCTCGCGCTCCTCGGCCCTGGCCTCCAAGGCTACAGGTTTCCCCATTGCCAAGGTCGCGGCCAAGCTGGCGGTGGGCTACACCCTGGACGAGCTGCGCAACGAGATCACCGGTGGCGCCACCCCGGCCTCCTTCGAGCCCACCATTGACTACGTGGTGACCAAGGTGCCGCGCTTTGCCTTCGAGAAGTTCCCCCAGGCCGAGCCGGTGCTGAGCACCCAAATGAAGTCGGTAGGGGAGGTGATGGCCATCGGGCGCACCTTCCAAGAGTCCCTGCAGAAGGCCCTGCGAGGCCTGGAGACGGGAGCGAGCGGGTTGGACGAGCGCCTGCCCTCAGAGGCTGAGGACCGCCTGGCCCTGCTGCGCCATCGCCTGCGCGTGCCGGGGCCGGAGCGCATCTGGTACGTGGCCGATGCGTTTCGCGCGGGCCTAGGGGTGGAGGAGGTGCACGAGCTCAGCGCCATCGACCCCTGGTTCCTGGCCCAGATCCAGGAGCTGGTGGAGCTGGAGGAGGGGCTACGGGCCCAGGCCGGGCGCGGGCTCCAGGCCCTGGATCGGGAGCTGCTGCGCCGCCTCAAGCGCAAGGGCTTCTCCGACGCTCGCCTGGCCCGCCTCCTGGGGGTGGAGGAGGCCGAGGTGCGCGCCCACCGCCACGCCCTCGGGATACGCCCGGTCTACAAGCGAGTGGACACCTGTGCTGCCGAGTTCGCCTCCGCCACCGCCTATCTCTACTCCACCTACGAGGAGGAGTGCGAGGCCCGGCCCACGGAGCGGGACAAGATCGTGGTCCTCGGTGGTGGGCCGAACCGCATCGGCCAGGGCATCGAGTTCGACTACTGCTGCGTGCACGCCGCTTTGGCCCTGCGCGAGGACGGTTACGAGACGGTCATGGTCAACTGCAACCCGGAGACCGTCTCCACCGACTACGACACCTCCGACCGGCTCTACTTCGAGCCCCTGACCCTGGAGGATGTGCTGGAGATCCTGCACATCGAGCGCCCCAAGGGGGTCATCGTCCAGTACGGGGGGCAGACTCCCCTCAAGCTGGCCCGGGCCCTGGAAGCGGCGGGGGCCCCCATCGTGGGCACCACCCCCGAGGCCATTGACTTGGCCGAGGACCGGGAGCGCTTCCAGCAGCTCATCCACCGCCTGGGGCTGCGGCAGCCACCCAACGCCACCGCCCGTTCCCCCGAGGAGGCCCTGGAGCGGGCCCAGGACCTAGGCTATCCGCTGGTGGTGCGCCCCTCCTACGTGCTCGGCGGGCGCGCCATGGAGATCGTCTACAACGCCGAGGACCTGGCCCGCTACATGCGCGAGGCGGTGGCCGTCTCCAACGAGGCGCCCGTGCTGCTGGACCGCTTCCTGGATGATGCCATCGAGGTGGACGTAGACGCCGTCTGCGACGGCGAGCGGGTGCTCATCGGCGGCATCATGCAGCACATCGAGCAGGCGGGGGTGCACTCCGGCGACTCCGCCTGCTCCTTGCCCCCCTACAGCCTCCCCGAGGCGGTGCAGGCCGAGATCCGCGAGCAGGTGCGGCGCCTGGCCAAGGCCCTGGAGGTGCGGGGGCTGATGAACTGCCAGCTGGCGCTGCAGGGCGATAAGCTCTACGTGCTGGAGGTCAACCCCCGGGCCTCGCGCACCGTGCCCTTCGTCTCCAAGGCCGTGGGGCTGCCCCTGGCCAAGATCGGCGCCCGCTGCATGCTGGGACGCACCCTGCAGGAGCAGGGGGTGCGGGAGGCCTGCACCCCGCCCTACTTTGCGGTCAAGGAGGCCGTCTTCCCCTTCATCAAGTTCCCCGGCGTGGATCCCATCCTGGGTCCGGAGATGAAGTCCACCGGCGAGGTGATGGGGGTGGGGCGCAGCTTCGCCGAGGCCTACGCCAAGGCCCAGCTGGCCGCTGGGGTGGTGCTGCCCCGGGGCGGACGGGCCTTCCTCAGCGTGCGCGACGCCGACAAGGGACGGCTGGTGGAGGTGGCCCGTCGGCTCTTGGCGCACGGCTTCGAGCTGGTGGCCACCCGGGGCACCGCCGCCTTCTTGGAGGCCGCCGGGGTGCCCTGCCGGCGCATCAACAAGGTCGCCGAGGGTCGTCCCCATGTGGTGGACATGATCAAGAATGGTGAGATCCAGCTCATCGTCAACACCGCCGAGGGGCGTCAGGCCGTGGCCGACTCTTACACCATCCGCCGGGAGGCTCTGCAGCGCAAGGTGAGCTACACTACGACCATTGCTGGGGCGGAGGCCACCGCCATGGCGCTGGATCATCTGGATGCCTGGGAGGTCCGCTCCTTGCAGGAGCTGCATCAGGAGTGCCTGTCATGACCGCCAGGACACCCATCACCGCCAAGGGCGCGGAGCGGCTCCGTCAGGAGCTGCAGCGCCTCAAGAGCGTGGAACGGCCCCGGGTCATCCAGGCCATCGCCGAGGCCCGGGCACACGGGGACTTGCGCGAGAATGCCGAGTACCAGGCCGCCCGGGAGCAGCAGGCCTTCATCGAGGGGCGCATCTCCGAGCTGGAGGCCCAGCTCGCCTCGGCCCAGATCATCGACGTCAGCCGTCTGGATGCCGGGGGCAAGGTGGTCTTCGGGGCCACCGTGGACCTGATTGACGAGGAGACCGGCGAGCAAGTCACCTATCAGATCGTGGGGGATCTGGAGGCGGACATTGCCGAAGGACGCATCGCCATCAGCTCCCCCATCGCCCGGGCCCTCATCGGCAAGAGCGAGGGCGACATCGCCACGGTGCAGGCCCCGCGGGGTGAGCGCACCTTCGAGATCGTGGCGGTGCGCTACGAGTAGCCCCGCCGTGCCCGCCCGTGCTGCCGCCGAGGCGACGATGCGCGGCCCCTGGGAGGCGCTGGGCGTCGGCCTGCGGGCGGAGTCGGCTTCCCGTGCCGGGAGCCCTCGCCGTTGGCTCCGGTACGGGTTTTCAGGGCGGGGGGAGCAAGATGCGCGGCTCCTCGCGCCTCGGCCGGTAGAGGAGGGCCGTGTGGCCGATGCGTAGCACCAGGGCTGCCCCAGTGGCCTGGCAGAGGCGCGCCACGAGGGCGTCGCGGGTCTTGCGGTCGCCAGCGCGCACCTTGACCTTGACTAGCTCGTGATGCTCCAGGGCTTGGTCCAGTTCCCGCAGCACCGCCTCGCTGGCACCGGACGCGCCCAGGCGTACCACCGGCTTGAGCCGGTGGCCGAGGGCTCGCAGGTGACGCTTTTGCTGCTCGCTGAGTTCTACCATGACCGGATCTCGCACCCGGCATCCGTCCCCCGGCCGGCCCGGCGGGGTGGGCGGGCAGGATAGCACGAGCGGGCGCGCATCCCGACGCTCCGGCTTCGGGGTGGGGCCTAGTCCCCTCAATCCGGTGAAGCTGGAGGCGGCCCTGCTGCTAGCGGTGGGCCTGCCCCTGGCCCTGGTCAGCGAGGGTCTGCTGCTGCCCCTGGCCTACGGCCTGGCAGGGGCCGCCTGGGTGGCTTGGCGGGCCTGGCACTTAGCCCGCCGGGCCGGAGAGGACGGGGATGGTCGGGCCTGTTAGAGGTGGGCAGGCGCAAGCAAGGCACTGTGGGCAGCAGCCGGTGCTGGCTGGAGCGCCAGGCCCGGGACCCCTACGTGCGCCGGGCCCGGGAGGAGGGCTACCGCTCCCGGGCAGCCTACAAGCTGTTGGAACTGGACCGGCGCCACCGCCTACTGCGCCCGGGGATGACCGTGGTGGACCTGGGGGCGTCCCCGGGGGGCTGGTCCCAGGTGGCCGCCCGCCGGGTGGGTCGCCGCGGCCGGGTGGTGGCCCTGGACCTGCTTCCCATGGATCCCATCCCAGGGGTGACCTTCATCCAGGGCGACTTCCGGGAGGAGGGTCCCCTGCGTGCCCTGCTGGAGGCGGTGGATGGGCGCGCGGTGGACCTGGTGCTCTCCGACATGGCCCCCAATCTCTCCGGCCTGCGGGCGGTGGACCAGCCCCGGGTCATGCACCTGGCCGAGCTGGCCCTGGAGCTGGCGAGGCAGGTGCTGCGCCCGGGAGGGGCGCTGCTGGTCAAGGCCTTCCAGGGCGAGGGCCTGGATGCCTACCGCGACGAGCTAAGATCCTGTTTCGAAAAGGTGATCCACGCCAAGCCCCAGGCCTCGCGGGCCGCCTCCCGGGAGCTCTATCTCCTGGCGCTGAACTACGTTTTGTAATAAGGTCTAAGCTAAAGGCGACGGCCATGGGGCCGTTGCAGGAGATACCGCGAGGACCCAACCGAAGAGGTGCCGACCTTGAGCGACATGGCGAAAAACCTCATCCTGTGGGTGGTCATCGCGGTGGTGCTGATGTCTGTGTTCAACAGCTTCGGGCCTCCGCAGGTCGCCTCCAGGCAGCTCCCGTACTCGGACTTCATCCAGGAGGTGCGTGACGGGCGGGTCACCGAGGTGACCATCCAGGGCCGCACCATCCGCGGCGAGCGGCTGGGCGGTGAGAAGTTCATCACCTACAGCCCGGGTGATCCGGGCTTGGTGGGTGAGCTGCTGGACCACGGGGTGGTCATCAAGGCCCGACCGCAGGAGCAGCAGAGCCTGCTGATGCAGGTCTTCATCTCCTGGTTCCCCATGCTGCTGCTCATCGCCGTGTGGATCTTCTTCATGCGGCAGATGCAGGGCGGCGGCGGGGGCCGGGGCGCCATGTCCTTCGGCCGTAGCCGGGCCCGCCTGCATAGCGAGGACCAGGTGAAGGTCACTTTCAACGACGTCGCCGGTGTGGAGGAGGCCAAGGAGGAGGTGGCCGAGCTGGTGGAGTTCCTCCGGGATCCCTCCAAGTTCCAGCGCCTGGGCGGCAAGATCCCCCGCGGGGTGCTCATGGTGGGCCCGCCGGGGACCGGGAAGACGCTCCTGGCCAAGGCCATTGCGGGCGAGGCCAAGGTGCCCTTCTTCACCATCTCCGGCTCGGACTTCGTGGAGATGTTCGTGGGCGTGGGCGCGGCCCGGGTGCGCGACCTCTTCGAGCAGGCCAAGAAGCATGCCCCCTGCATCATCTTCATCGATGAGATCGATGCCGTGGGCCGGCACCGTGGCGCGGGCATCGGCGGCGGCCACGACGAGCGGGAGCAGACCCTCAACCAGCTCCTGGTGGAGATGGACGGCTTCGAGGGCTCGGAGGGCATCATCGTCATCGCTGCCACCAACCGCCCTGACGTGCTGGATCCGGCCTTGCTGCGCCCTGGCCGCTTCGATCGTCAGGTGGTGGTGCCTCTGCCGGACGTGCGGGGTCGGGAGCAGATCCTGCGGGTGCACATGCGCAAGGTGCCTCTCGCTGAGGATGTCGATCCCAAGGTCATCGCCCGGGGCACCCCTGGCTTCTCGGGGGCGGATCTGGCCAACCTGGTGAACGAGGCCGCCCTCTTCGCCGCGCGAGCCAACAAGCGCCTGGTGGACATGGGCGATTTCGAGAAGGCCAAGGACAAGATCATGATGGGCGCCGAGCGCCGGTCCATGGCCATGAGCGAGGAGGAGAAGCGTCTGACCGCCTACCACGAGGCCGGCCATGCCATCGTGGGGCTGCTGGTGCCGGCCCATGACCCGGTGCACAAGGTCACCATCATCCCCCGCGGACGGGCCCTGGGGGTGACCATGTTCCTGCCGGAGGAGGACCGGCACAGCTACAGCAAGCAGCGCCTGGAGAGCCAGATCTCCAGCATGATGGGTGGCCGGGTGGCCGAGGAGCTCATCTTCGGCCCCGAGGCGGTGACCACCGGCGCGGCCAACGACATCCAGCGCGCCACGGAGATCGCGCGCAACATGGTCACCAAGTGGGGCCTGTCCGAGAGGCTGGGGCCGCTGACCTACGCGGACGAGGAGGGCGAGGTCTTCCTGGGCCATGCCATCACCCAGCACAAGATGGTCTCTGACGAGACCGCCAAGGCCATCGACGAGGAGGTGCGCCGCATCGTGGACCGCAACTACGCGCGGGCCAAGCAGCTCCTCCAGAAGAACCTGGACAAGCTCCACGCCATGGCCGAGGCCCTCATGAAGTACGAGACCATCGACGCGGAGCAGATCGAGGACATCATGGCCGGCCGCGAGCCGCGCCCACCCCGGGACTGGGGCAGCCCGGACTCCACCGGCCGGCCGCCCGCCCAGGCCGCCGGTGAGGAGGAGCGCCCGGCCGGCGACGGGGGTGAGGGCGAGGAGGGCCTGGGTCGGCCAGCCGGCCAGCACTGAGCCGGTCGGGGTGGTGGAAGGGGGCGCCGCGGGGCGCCCCCTTTCCTTTTGGGCTGCCTGGCGGCTAGGCTGGTGCGCCGTGGCATGGCAGGCGCCGGAGGAGGCCTCGCGAGCATGAGCCTGCAGCTGCACTGCGGTGGCAAGCTGCTGGACCTGCGCCGGGTCCAGGTAATGGGCATCCTCAACGTCACCCCCGACTCCTTCTCCGACGGCGGGCGCTATCGGGAGCTGCCGGCCGCCATGGACCATGCCCGGCGCATGGTGGAGGAGGGGGCGGCGGTGATCGACGTCGGCGGCGAGTCCACCCGCCCTGGGGCGACCCCCGTGCCGGTGGAGGAGGAGCTGCGCCGAGTGTTGCCGGTGGTGGAGGCCTTGGCGGCGGAGCTGCCGGTGCCCGTCTCGGTGGACACCAGCAAGCCTGAGGTGATGCGCGCCGCCGCCGCGGCCGGGGCGGGGCTGATCAATGACGTCCGAGCCTTGCGCCTACCCGGGGCCCTAGAGGTGGCCGCGGCCACGGGATTGCCGGTGTGCCTGATGCACATGCGCGGCGAGCCACGGGACATGCAGCGCGATCCCCGTTACGCCGACGTGGTGGGAGAGGTGAAGGCTTTCCTGGAGGGGCGGATCCGGGCCTGCGAGGCCGCCGGCATCCCCCGGGGGCGGCTCCTGGTGGACCCGGGCTTCGGTTTCGGCAAGACGGCGGCCCACAACCTGGAGCTGCTGCGTCGCCTGGAGGAGCTGGCCGACTTGGGCCCACCCGTGCTGGTGGGGCTCTCCCGCAAGTCCCTCATCGGGCACGTCCTGGGCCTGCCGGTGGCGGAGCGGCTCCATCCCAGCGTAGCCCTGGCCCTGCTGGCCGCGCAGCAGGGGGCGCGGCTCGTGCGGGTGCACGACGTCGCCCCCACCGTCCAGGCCCTCCGAATGTGGGAGGCGGTGGAGGGCCGCCTCCCGTTAGAATCGATCAGCTGAGGACGGAGGGGCGGGAGGAGCCAGCCATGGGCCAGAGGCGCTACTTCGGCACCGACGGCATTCGCGGGCGGGTGGGGGAGCCCCCCATCACCGCGGACTTCGTGCTCAAGCTGGGCTGGGCGGTGGGCCGGGTCCTGGCCCAGGCCCAGGGTGGCGGCAAGGTCCTCATCGGCAAGGACACCCGCATCTCAGGCTACATGTTCGAGTCGGCCCTGCAGGCAGGACTCTCCGCCGCAGGGGTAGACATCCGGCTGCTAGGTCCCATGCCCACCCCCGCCATCGCCTACCTGACCCGCACCCTCCATGCCCAGGCCGGCATCGTCATCAGCGCCTCCCACAACCCTTACTACGACAACGGCATCAAGTTCTTCTCCGCCCAGGGGACCAAGCTCCCGGACGAGCTGGAGCTGGCCATCGAGGCCGAGCTCGAGCGCCCCATGGAGACGGTGGACTCGGCCCGGCTGGGCAAGGCCGAGCGGGTGGTGGACGCCGCCGGCCGCTACATCGAGTTCTGCAAGAGCACCATCCCGGCCAGCACCGAGCTGCGGGGGATGCGGCTGGTGGTGGACTGCGCCCACGGGGCCACCTACCACGTGGCTCCCAGCGTCTTCGCCGAGCTGGGGGCCGAGGTGGTGGCCCTAGGCGTGGAGCCTGACGGGCTGAACATCAACCAGGACTGCGGATCCACCCGCCCCCGGGCGGCCCAGATGGCGGTGCTGGAGCACGGGGCGGACCTCGGAATCGCCTTGGACGGCGACGGCGACCGGGTCATCCTGGTGGACCACCGGGGCGAGATTGTCGACGGCGACGAGCTGCTGTTCATCATCGCCCAGGCCCGTCACCGCCAGGGGCGGCTGCGCGGCGAGGTGGTGGGCACGGTGATGAGCAACCTGGGCCTCGAGCAGGCCCTGCGGGGGCGCGGCATCGGCTTCCGGCGCACCCCCGTGGGCGATCGGCACATCCTGGAGGTGCTGGAGCGGGAGGGCTGGACCCTGGGGGGCGAGTCCTCGGGGCACATCATCTGCCGGGACCGCACCACCACCGGCGACGGCATCATCTCCGCGCTCCAGGTGCTACGGGAGATGCTGGACACGGGGCTCAGCCTCCACGAGCTCAAGAAGGGCATGGTCAAGTATCCCCAGTGCCTGGTGAACGTGCGCCTGCCCCGGCGGGGGCTGGACTTGGCCGGGCATCCCCGGGTGCAGGAGGCCTGCCGGGGGGCCGAGGCCAGCCTGGCGGGAGAGGGTCGGGTGCTGCTGAGGCCCTCCGGCACCGAGCCGGTGCTGCGGGTGATGGTGGAGGGGGCGGACGCCGTGGCCGTGGAGCGGCTAGCCCAGGAGCTGGCCCGGGTGGTGGAGGCCGCTGCCCGGGAGGTGGCTTAGGCGTTGATTTCACGCTCCTTTCAGCCCCGGCTGCCGGACCGGGCGTTTGATTTCCGTAGTCGCTCCGTTTAATCTGGGACGCCGCTCCGATGGGCGGGCAGGCGGGAACAGGCGAGGAAGAGGACATGCGACGGCCGCTGGTTGCCGGAAACTGGAAGATGCACGGCAGCCGCGAGGGCTCCCGGGCCCTGGTGGGCGCCATCCTGGAGGGTCTGGGACCCGGGGCGGGCGCGGAGGTGGCCGTCTGCCCCCCTTTCGTCTACCTGGCTGACGTGCAGGAGGCGCTGGGTGGTGGTCCGGTGGCCTTGGGGGCCCAGGATCTGTGCCCGGTCCCCGGGGAGGGGGCCCACACCGGCGAGGTGTCCGGCCGGATGCTGGCCGAGTTCGGCTGCCGCTACGTCATCGTCGGTCACTCGGAGCGGCGCAGCCTCTATGGCGAGGACGACGCCACCGTGGCCCGCAAGTTCCTGGCCGCTCGGGAGGCCGGGCTGCGCCCCATCCTCTGTGTGGGCGAGCGCCTGGAGGAGCGCGAGGCTGGGGTCACCGAGCAGGTGGTGGCCCGCCAGCTGGATGCGGTGCTCCAGTGCGAGGATGGCCTGGAGGGGCTGCGCGAGGCGGTGATCGCTTATGAGCCAGTCTGGGCCATCGGTACCGGGCGCACCGCCACTCCCGGCCAGGCCCAGGAGGTGCACGCCTTCATCCGGGCCCGGGTGGGCGAGCGTGACCCTGGTCTGGCCGAGGGGCTGAGGATCCTCTACGGTGGCAGCGTCAAGCCGGAGAATGCCGCCGAGCTCTTCGCCCAGCCCGACGTCGACGGCGGGCTCATCGGTGGGGCCTCTCTTCGGGCTGACTCCTTCCTGGCCATCTGCCGGGCCGCTGGCTGAGGGGACGGAGGCATGCACGAGGCATTGCTGATCCTACACGTGCTGGTGGCGGTGGCCATCATCGTGTTGGTGCTGCTGCAGCGGGGGCGAGGCGCGGAGGTGGGAGCCGCCTTTGGCAGCGGGGCCTCCAGCACCGTCTTTGGGGCTCAAGGCTCAGCCACCTTCCTCAGCCGGACCACTGCTGTGCTGGCGGCGGTGTTCTTTCTCACCAGCCTGACCTTGGCCTTCCTCAGCACCGGTGGGCGCGAGGAGCCCAAGAGCGTCACCGAGCTGGTCGAGGAGACGGCGGCCACCGGACAGGAGCAGGCTCCGGAGTCTGGCCCGTCGCCCGCGCGCCCGGCTGACCTGCCGCCTGTGAGCGCCCCTTCTGGGGCAGGATCCCCGGCTGGCGGGGAGACACGGTAAAATCGGGGACATGCGGTGCGCCGGCCGAGCGCGGCGCACCGGAACAGGCCGATGTGGTGGAACTGGTAGACACGCCGTCTTGAGGGGGCGGTGGCGAAAGCCGTGCCGGTTCGAATCCGGCCATCGGCACCAAAGGCTTGGGTGGCGTTGCGGTTCGCCTCGTAGGGCTATTTGGGTCGTAACCATTTGAAAAGTATAAAAATATTGCTTCTCCTTCGGCTTGACAGGGGGGGAGGGGTGCCCTAGACTCGGGCGCTACCTTCGCGAAAAGCTCAGCTTTCACCGTCGCAACCCCGGCGCGCCGCTGGCCGGCGGGGGGCGGCCGAGAGGCGCCGGTCGCGGATGATGCTGGAAAACTACCTGCCCATCCTGGTCTTCCTGGCCTTGGGGATCCTGTTTGGCGCGCTACCCATCCTAATGGGCAGGATGGTTGCCCCCCACCGCCCGGACGCGGACAAGCTCTCGCCCTACGAGTGCGGCTTCGAGGCCTTCGAGGACGCGCGCATGAAGTTCGATGTGCGCTACTACCTCGTGGCCATCCTGTTCATCATCTTCGACTTGGAGATCGCCTTTCTCTTCCCTTGGGCCGTGGCTCTGGACAGCATTGGCCTCTTCGGCTTCCTGGCCATGGTGGTCTTCCTAGGGATTCTGGTGGTGGGCTTCATCTACGAGTGGAAGAAGGGGGCGCTGGAATGGGAATAGAGGGCATTCTGGAGAAGGGCGTGGTCACCACCACGGCCGACAAGCTCATCAATTGGGCCCGCACCGGCTCCCTTTGGCCCATGACCTTCGGGTTGGCCTGCTGCGCGGTGGAGATGATGCACGCCGGGGCCTCCCGCTACGATCTGGACCGCTTCGGGGTGGTCTTCCGGCCCAGCCCGCGCCAGAGTGATGTGATGATCGTGGCTGGGACCCTGGTGAACAAGATGGCCCCCGCCCTGCGTCGGGTCTACGACCAGATGGCCGAGCCGCGCTGGGTGATCTCCATGGGCTCCTGCGCCAATGGCGGGGGCTACTACCACTATTCCTACTCGGTGGTGCGTGGCTGCGACCGCATCGTGCCGGTGGATATCTACGTGCCCGGCTGCCCGCCCACCGCCGAGGCCTTGCTCTACGGGGTGATCCAGCTGCAGAACAAGATCCGCCGCACCTGCACCATCGCCCGCTGAGGGCGTCGGCGGAAGGGGAGGGAGCGCGAGGATGGCCGAGGAGGGACGCAGCAGCCTACCGGAGGGCAACGGGTCCGCGCTGGCCGAGGCCCTGCGCGCGCGTTTCGGGCCTTCCCTTGAGGTGAGCGTGGCCCCCCATGGGGAGGTCACCGCGGTGGTTCGCGCCGCCGAGCTGCTGGAGGTGGCCCGCGCCCTGCGCGACGAGGAGCCTTTCCGCTTCGAGCAGCTCATGGACCTGTGCGGGGTGGACTACCTGGGCTACGGTCAGGCCGACGAGGTGGATGGCACGCGCAGCGGCACGGGGACCTGGGACGGGCCGCGCTTTGCCGTGGTCTACCACCTGCTCTCGCTCAGCCACAATCGCCGGCTGCGCCTGAAGGTCTTCCTCGAGGGTGATCCACCCCGCGTGGCCTCTGTCGTGGAGATCTGGAACTCGGCCAACTGGTACGAGCGGGAGGCCTTCGACCTGTTCGGTATCCTCTTCGAGGGGCATCCCGACTTGCGGCGCATCCTCACCGACTACGGCTTCATGGGGCATCCCTTCCGCAAGGATTTCCCGCTGAGCGGGCATGTGGAGATGCGCTACGACCCGGAAAAGCGGCGCGTGGTCTACGAGCCGGTGAGCATCGAGCCCCGGGTGCTGGTGCGCCGGGTCATACGCCGGGATAACCGCTACGCGGGCCGGGAGGACGGCCGTGGCTGAGATCCGCAACTACACCCTGAACTTTGGTCCCCAGCACCCCTCGGCCCACGGCGTGCTGCGCCTGGTGTTGGAGATGGACGGGGAGGTCATCGAGCGGGCCGACCCGCACATCGGCCTGCTGCACCGGGCCACCGAGAAGCTGGCCGAGACCAAGGCCTTCAACCAGAGCATCGGCTACATGGACCGTCTCGACTACGTGTCCATGATGTGCAACGAGCACGGCTATGTGCTCGCCATCGAGAAGCTGCTGGGCATCACCCCGCCGCTGCGCGCCCAGTACATCCGGGTGATGTTCGATGAGATCACCCGGATCCTCAACCACCTGCTCTGGTTGGGGGCCCACGCCCTGGACATCGGGGCCATGACCGTCTTCCTGTACTGCTTCCGGGAGCGGGAGGACCTGCTGGATTGCTACGAGGCGGTCTCGGGGGCACGGATGCACGCCACTTACTATCGGCCGGGGGGCGTTTACCGGGACCTGCCCGAGGAGATGCCCAAGTACCAGCCCTCCAAGTGGCACGGGCCCAAGGACGTGGAGCGGATGAACCGCAACCGCCAGGGCTCGCTCCTGGACTTCATCGAGGACTTCACCGAGCGCTTCCCCAAGTACGTCGACGAGTACGAGACCCTGCTCACCGACAACCGCATCTGGAAGCAGCGTACGGTGGGTATCGGAGTGGTCCCGCCGGAGCGGGCCTTGCAGCTCGGCTTCAGCGGGCCCATGCTGCGGGGCTCGGGCATCGCCTGGGACCTGCGCAAGATGCAGCCCTACGAGGTCTACGACCGACTGGAGTTCGACATCCCGGTGGGCACCAACGGGGACTGCTACGATCGGTACCTGGTGCGGGTGGAGGAGATGCGCCAGTCCAACCGCATCATTAAGCAGTGTGTGGACTGGCTGCGCAAGAACCCCGGGCCGGTGATGATCGACGATCACAAGATCGCTCCCCCGCCGCGGGCGCGCATGAAGAGCGACATGGAGGCCCTCATCCACCACTTCAAGCTCTTTAGCGAGGGCTACTGCGTGCCCGAGGGCGAGGCCTACGCTGCGGTGGAGCATCCTAAGGGCGAGTTCGGGGTCTACCTGATCTCGGACGGGGCCAACAAGCCCTTCCGGCTGAAGATCCGGGCTCCGGGCTTCGCGCACTTGGCGGCCCTCGATGAGGTGTGCCGGGGGCACATGCTGGCCGACGTGGTGGCCATCATCGGCACGCTGGACATCGTCTTCGGGGAGATCGACCGGTGAGCCGTGCCGAGCAGCTGCTCAGCCCGGAGGTGCGGGCCCGTATCGACCGTTGGATCGCCAAATATCCGCCGGACCGCAAGCAGTCGGCGGTGATGGCCGCCTTGCGCATCGTCCAGGAGGAGCACGGCTGGCTGCGCCGGGAGCTCATGGACGCCGTGGCCGACTACCTGGAGATGCCGCCGATCTCGGTCTACGAGGTGGCCACCTTCTACAGCATGTACGACCTGGAGCCGGTGGGGCGGCACAAGATCTGCGTCTGCACCAACATCTCGTGCATGCTGCGCGGGGCCGAGGACGTGGTGCGCCACCTGGAGGAGCGGCTGGGGATCAAGATGGGCGAGACCACGCCGGATGGCCGCTTCACCCTCAAGGAGGTGGAGTGCCTGGCCGCTTGCGGTGGGGCTCCCATGTTCCAGATCGGCAAGCGTTACTACGAGAACCTGACACCAGAGAAGATCGACGCCATCCTGGACTCTCTGGATTGAGGCGAGGGGCGCACTAGCCGAGGAGCCATGGCCAACGAAGTCTGCTTCCAGACCCTCCACCTGGACCCGCCTTGGTCCCTGGAGTCTTACCTCAAGGTGGGGGGTTACCAGGCGTGGCGGCGCATCCTCACCGAGAAGGTCCCCCCGGAGGACATCATCGCCGAGGTCAAGACCTCGGCCCTGCGCGGGCGCGGCGGTGCGGGCTTCCCCACCGGGCTGAAGTGGAGCTTCATGCCGCGCTCGGCCCCGGGGCAGAAGTACATCGTCTGTAACTCGGACGAGGGCGAGCCCGGGACCTTCAAGGACCGCGACATCCTGCGCTACAACCCGCACGCGGTCATCGAGGGCATGGCCATCGCCGGCTACGCCATCGGGGCCACGCGGGGCTACAACTACATCCGCGGTGAGTTCTGGGAGCCCTACGAGCGCTTCCAGCACGCCTTGGAGGAAGCCCGCGAGGCCGGTTACCTGGGGCAGGACATCCTGGGCTCGGGCTGGGACTTTGACATCGAGGCTCACTTGGGGGCCGGGGCCTACATCTGCGGTGAGGAGACCGCGCTCCTGGAGTCCCTGGAGGGCAAGAAGGGCCAGCCCCGCTTCAAGCCCCCCTTCCCAGCGAGCTACGGCCTCTATGGCAGACCCACCACCATCAACAACACCGAGACCCTGGCCTCCATCCCCAGCATCATCCGCAACGGTGGCAAGTGGTTCCTGGAGCTGGGCAAGCCCAACAACGGCGGTACCAAGATCTTCTCGGTCTCCGGCCACGTCAACAAGCCAGGCAACTACGAGATCCCGCTGGGGACGCCCTTCGCCGAGCTGTTGGAGATGGCCGGCGGAGTGCTGGGCGGCAAGCGCCTGAAGGCGGTGATCCCGGGCGGCTCCTCGGTGCCGGTGCTGCCGGCGGAGAAGATCATGGCCTGCACCATGGACTACGATAGCCTGGCCAAGGCCGGCTCCATGCTGGGGGCGGGCTCGGTGATCGTGATGCACGAGGAGACCTGCATGGTGAAGGTCTTGGCCCGCATCTCCCACTTCTACTACGAGGAGTCCTGCGGGCAATGCACCCCCTGCCGGGAGGGCACCGGCTGGCTGGCCCGTGTGGTGCACCGCATCGAGCACGGGCAGGGGCGGCCCGAAGACCTGGAGCTGCTGGAGAAGGTGGCCGGGCGCATCGAGGGGCGCACCATCTGCGCCCTGGGGGACGCGGCGGCCATGCCCGTGGCCAGCTTCCTGAGGCACTTCCGCGAGGAGTTCGTCTACCACGTGGAGCACGGCCGCTGCCTGGTGGGTCCGGGCAGCGGCCGGTGAGCCCGGGCGGCCCGGCTAGCGAGGCGGAGAGGATCGGGACAGCCATGGCGGCACGCTGCGAAGACGCTGGGATGGTCAACATCGAGATCGACGGCATCCCCATCCAGGCGCGGGACGGGGCCATGATCATCGAGGCCGCCGACGAGGCCGGGATCCCCATCGCCCGGTTTTGCTATCACAAGAAGCTCTCGGTGGCGGCCAACTGCCGCATGTGCCTAGTGGAGGTGGAGAAGGCGCGCAAGCCCCTGCCGGCCTGCGCCACCCCGGTCACCGAGGGCATGAAGGTCTACACCCGCTCCCCGATGGCCCTGGACGCCCAGCGGGGCACCATGGAGTTCCTGCTCATCAACCATCCCCTAGACTGTCCGGTCTGCGACCAGGGGGGTGAGTGCGACTTGCAGGAGATGTCCATGGGCTACGGGGAGGGGCACTCCCGCTACGTGGAGGCCAAGCGGGCAGTGGAGAACCCGGACCTGGGCCCCCTCATCGCCACGGAGATGACCCGGTGCATCCACTGCACCCGCTGTGTGCGTTTCGGGGAGGAGATCGCTGGCATCAAGGAGCTGGGAGCCACGGGCCGAGGCGAGCACATGCGCATCGGCACCTACGTCCAGCGCACCGTGGACTCGGAGCTCTCGGGCAATGTCATCGATCTCTGCCCGGTGGGGGCCCTGACCTCCAAGCCTTTCCGTTTCACCGCGCGGCCCTGGGAGCTGGCCTCGGTGGAGGGGATCTCCCCCCACGATGCCTTGGGCTCCAACCTGTACGTGCAGGTTCGCGGCCAGCGGGTGATGCGGGTCCTGCCCCGGGAGAACGAGGCCATCAACGAGACCTGGCTCTCGGACCGTGACCGCTTCGGCTATGAGGGCCTGAACAGCCCCGATCGGCTGCGGGTGCCCTTGCTGCGGCGCGAGGACGGCCGCTGGGAGGAGGCGGGCTGGGAGGAGGCCCTGCGCGCCGCGGCCGAGGCCCTGAAGGCGGTGCGCTTGCGTGGCGGCGAGCTGGGCTGCCTGGTCTCGCCCGCCTGCACCGTGGAGGAGATGTACCTGGCCCAGGCCCTGGTGCGGGGGCTGGGCAGCGACCACGTGGACCACCGTTTGCGGGAGCAGGACTTCCGAGACCAGGAGCAGGCTCCCCTCTATCCGGCCCTGGAGGGCGGGGTGGAGGCCTTGGAGCGGGCCCGGGCGGTGCTCCTGGTGGGCGCAAATCTGCGGCGGGAGCTTCCCCTGCTGGCCCACCGGGTGCGCAAGGCGGCCCTGGCTGGGGCCCGGGTGGCGGCGCTGGTCAACGTCCATCCCCAGCTCCGGCATGCGGTGGATCCCCTCCGGGTGGTGCCGCCGGCGGCTTTGGTCGCGGAGCTGGCCGCCTTGGTGCGTGCCCTGGCCGAGCGCACGGGCCAAGGGGTTCCGGAGGCGGTGGCTCCCGTGGTGGATCGGCTGGCGCAGAGCGCCGCGGTGGAAGAGGCGCACCGGCGAGCCGCCGAGGCCCTGGCCGAGGCCGGTCCCGAGGGGGTGGTGCTGCTGGGCCTCCAGGCCCGTCACCATCCAGAGGCGGCGGTGCTGCGGGCCCTGGCTGCTGCCGTGGCGGCCCTGAGCGGTGCCCGACAGGGGCATCTCACCGACGGCCCCAACTCCGCCGGCGGCTGGCTGGCTGGGGCCGTGCCCCACCGCGGTCCTCTGGGTCGGCGCCTGGAGCATCCGGGCTTGGACGCCCAGGCCATGCTGGCGCGGGCCCTCCCAGGCTATCTACTGGTGGGGGTGGAGCCCCACCTGGATTGCGCCGATCCCCAGGCGGCCCGCGCCGCCCTGGATGCGGCCGAGCATGTCGTGGCCCTCACCGCCTACGATAGCGAGGCCCTGCGGGAGGTGGCCCGGGTGCTGCTGCCCATGGGGGCCTTCGCCGAGACCTCGGGCACCTACGTTAGCCTGGAGGGGCGTTGGCAGTCCTTCCGCGGCGCGGTGCAGCCGCCGGGGGAGGCCCGCCCGGGCTGGAAGATCCTGCGGGTGCTGGGCAACCGCCTGGGGCTGGAGGGCTTCGGCCAGCTCTCCAGCGAGGAGGTGCTCCGGGAGCTGCGGGATGGGGCCGGCGATCTGGAGCCCGGTGCCCCCGGGCCCTGGGAGGTGCCGGCCGGCGGCGGCGCCGCAGGCGAGGGCCTCGAGCGCATCGCCGAGGTGCCCCTCTACGCCACCGATCCGGTGGTGCGGCGCGCTGCGGCCCTGCAGCGCACGCGAGCGGCCCGTGAGGCCCGGGCCGCCCGCCTGGCCCCGAGCACGGCTCGGGCCTTGGGGTTGGAGGAAGTCGACCGGGTGGTGGTGCGCCAGGGTGAGGGCGAGACGGTGCTCCCCTTGGTCTTGGACGAGGGCGTGCCTGAGGGCTCCGTGTGGGTGGCGGCGGCCCTGGAGGAGACCGCGGTCCTGAGGCGCCATGGGGGCACGGTGACGCTGGCGCGGGCGGAGTAGGGCGATGTTCGATTACCTGCACGAGGCCTGGGGCATCCCGCTGCTGCCCCTCATCGTGGCCAAGATCCTGGTCGTCGTCGTGCCCTTGATGGTGGCGGTGGCTTACCTGACCTTCGCGGAGCGCAAGGTGATCGGTTACATCCAGGTGCGGGTGGGCCCCAACCGGGTAGGGCCACGGGGCTGGCTGCAGCCCATCGCCGACGGTTTGAAGCTCCTGCTCAAGGAGATCGTCGTCCCCACCAACGCCAACCGCTTTCTCTTCGTCCTGGCTCCGGTGCTGGCTATCGCCCCAGCCCTCGCTGCCTGGGCCGTGGTGCCCTTCGACGAGGGTTGGGTGATTGCCGACATCGACGCGGGCCTGCTCTATATCCTGGCCCTGACCTCTATGGGGGTCTACGGCATCATCCTCGCTGGATGGGCCTCCAACTCCAAGTACGCCTTCCTGGGCGCGCTGCGCTCGGCGGCCCAGGTGGTCTCCTACGAGATCGCCATGGGCTTCGCCCTGGTGGGCGTGCTGCTGGCTGCAGGGAGCCTGAACCTCAGTGATATCGTGCGCGCCCAGGAGGGTAGTGTCCTGCACTGGTTCTGGCTGCCCCTCCTGCCGCTGTTCGTCATCTATTTCATTTCGGGGGTGGCGGAGACCAACCGGGCTCCCTTCGACGTGGCCGAGGGCGAATCCGAGATCGTGGCCGGTTTCCACGTCGAGTACTCGGGGATGAGCTTTGCGGTCTTCTTCCTAGCCGAGTACGCCAACATGATCCTGGTCTCCGCGTTGGCCTCCATCATGTTTCTGGGTGGCTGGCTCTCGCCCTTCCAGGGGATTCCCGTCCTGGAGACCCTTTTTGGCTGGGTGCCGGGGATCTTCTGGCTGCTGGCCAAGACCGCCGTGTTCCTGTTCCTGTACCTGTGGTTCCGGGCCACCTTCCCTCGCTACCGCTATGACCAGATCATGCGTCTGGGGTGGAAGGTCTTCATTCCCATCACCATCGTT
>WFXX01000210.1 GCA_015490395.1 Gammaproteobacteria bacterium
CTCTACCACAGCACCTACACCGGCCGCCCGCCCGACGAGCCGGCGGTGCTGGGCGCGGCCCTCAACGAGGTCTTCGTGCCCATCCTCCAGCGCCAGTTCCCGGAGATCGTGGACTTCTACCTGCCCCCCGAGGGCTGCTCCTACCGGGTGGCCTGCGTCGCCATCCGCAAGCAGTACCCGGGCCACGCCCGGCGGGTGATGATGGGCATCTGGTCCTTCCTGCGGCAGTTCACCTACACCAAGCTCGTCATCGTCACCGACGAGGACGTGGACGTGCGCAGCTGGCCGGACGTCATCTGGGCCCTCAGCACCCGGGTGGACCCGGCCCGGGACCTGATGCTGGTGGAGCGCACCCCCATCGACGTGCTGGACTTCGCCTCGCCCGAGCCGGGCCTAGGCTCCAAGCTGGGCCTGGACGCCACGAACAAGTGGCCGGGGGAGACCCGCCGGGCCTGGGGCCGGCCCATCCGGCGGGACCCGGAGGTGGTGCGCCGGGTGGACGCCCTGCTGGAGGGGCTGAAGGGGGAGCTGGGGCTGTAGGCCTCAGCGGCCGCGGAGCCTGCGGTAGAGGGTGCGCTCGCTCAGGCCCAGGGCCCGGGCCAGGGAGCGGCGGTCCCCCCGGTGCACGGCGGCGGCCCAGCGCAGGTAGGCCCGCTCCACCTCCTCGAGGGGCCGCACGGGTCCTGCGAAGCGCACCGTTCCCTCGCCCGGGGCGGCCCCCTCCGCGCAGCAGGCCAGGTGCTCGGGGCCGATCTCGGGCCCGTCGGCCAGCAGCACCGTCCGCTCCAGGAGGTTGCGCAGCTCGCGCACGTTGCCCGGGAAGGGATGGGCCTGGAGGCAGGCCAGGGCCGCTTCCGAGAGGCGCTTGGGGGGGGCGGCTCAGGCGGGCCAGGAAGGCCTCGGCCAGCAGGGGCAGGTCCTCCCGGCGCTCGCGCAGGGGCGGGAGGCGGATGGGGAAGGCGGAGATCCGGTAGTAGAGGTCCCGGCGGAAGGCCCCCTCCCGCACCATGGCCTCCAGGTCTCGGTGGGTGGCGCAGACCAGGCGGAAGTCGGCCTTGAGGACCTCCACGCCCCCCACCCGGCGAAAGGTGCCCGTCTCCAGCAGGCGCAGGAGCTTGACCTGCAGGGGCAGGGGGATGTCCCCCACCTCGTCCAGGAGAGGGTCCCTCCGGAGGCGGCCTCCACCAGCCCCGTCTTGCGCCCCAGGGCCCCGGTGAAGGCCCCCTTCTCGTGGCCGAAGAGCTCGCTCTCGAAGAGGGTCTCGCTCAGCCCCGAGCAGTCCAGGGGCACGAAGGGCCCCTGGGCCCGGCGGCTGGCCTGGTGCACCGCCCGGGCCGCCAGCTCCTTGCCGGTGCCCGACTCGCCCAGGAGCAGCACGGGCACCTCGCTGGGGGCCACCCGCTCGATGAGCCCCAGCATCCGGTTGAAGGGAGGCGAGCGCCCCAGGAGGGGCCCGCCCTGGGGCCGGGCCGCCCCCACGGTGCCGTGGTGCAGCACCTCCAGCACGGCCACCACCCGGCCCCCCTCGCGCACCGGGAAGGTCTCCACGTCCACGTGCTCCTCCCCGTGGCGGGTGTAGTGCAGGTGCAGCACCCGCCGGGGCTGGCCGGCCTCCAGGCTGGCCTGCAGGGGGCAGCTCTCCCCGGCCAGGTCGCAGGGCTGGGCGTAGCGGTGGGAGACCTGGTAGCAGCGCGCCTGGGGCGGGATCGCCCCATAGCGCTCCCGGTAGGCCCGGTTGGCGGCCAGGATGCGGTGGTCCAGGCCCAGGAGCACCGCCGGCTCGGGCAGGGCGTCCAGGAGGGCGGTGGCCCCGGGGAGATGGGGCGATTTCGCTGGGGGCATGCGCCGTGCGGCTGCCATATCCGGCAAACCAGAGTCTGCCAGTATGCCATCCGTGGCAGCCCCGGGGCCAGGCCCTCCGGCCCCGGCTTTCCCAAGGCCTTGTGCGCACGGGACTTGTGCGCCCCGGCCGGATGGTCCGCCCCTTGCTATCCGTGGGGCGGGCAGGGCGGGGGCGGGCCCCGCCCCACCGCAGCGACGTCAGGGAGGGAGCAGCCATGGCCCACATCGTCATCCTCGGCGCCGGCACCGGCGGCCTGCCGGCCGCCTACGAGATGCGCCAGGCCCTGGGCAGGGAGCACCAGGTCACCCTCGTCAACGCCAGCGAGACCTTCCAGTTCGTCCCCTCCAACCCCTGGGTGGCCGTGGGCTGGCGCCGGAAGGAGCAGACCACCCTGCCCATCCGCCCCTACGTGGAGCGCAAGGGGATCCGCTTCATCGCCCGCCCGGCCAGGCGCATCGACGCCGAGGCCAGCCGCCTGGAGCTGGCCGGGGGCGAGACGGTGGACTACGACTACCTGGTCATCACCACCGGGCCCCAGCTGGCCTTCGACGAGGTCCCGGGGCTGGGGCCCGAGGGGCACACCCAGTCCGTGTGCACCCTGGAGCACGCCGAGCAGGCCCGGGCCGCCTACGAGGCCTTCCTGCAGGACCCGGGCCTGCTCGGCGTGCTCCAGGGTGCACACGGACTGGGTGTGCCCCTCGGGCCCCAGCCCCGGGACCTCGTCGAAGGCCAGCTGGGGCCCGGTGGTGCTGACC
>WFXX01000211.1 GCA_015490395.1 Gammaproteobacteria bacterium
CCCCCAGCAGGGCCCGCGCCGGCCTCATGCGCCCCTCCCCGCCGCGGGGCGGCCGGGCTCGGGCGGGATCACCGGGGTGGGGGAGCAGACCTCCGCGCACTGGGCCCGGTGCCGCAGGGCGTGGTCCATGAGCACCAGGGCCAGCATGGCCTCGGCGATGGGGGTGGCCCGCACCCCCACGCAGGGGTCGTGGCGGCCGGTGGTGACCACCTCCACCGGCTCGCCGGCCAGATTCACGGTGCGCGCCGGCAGGCGCAGGCTGGAGGTGGGCTTGAGGGCGATGCTGGCCACGATGTCCTGGCCGCTGGAGATGCCCCCCAGCACCCCGCCGGCGTGGTTGGAGAGGAAGCCCTCGGGGCTGAGCTCGTCCCGGTGCTCGCTGCCCCGCTGCTCCACGCAGGCGAAGCCGGCGCCGATCTCCACCCCCTTGACGGCGTTGATGCTCATCAGGGCCTTGGCGATGTCCGCGTCCAGGCGGTCGAAGACCGGCTCGCCCCAGCCGGGCGGCACCCCCCGGGCCACCACGTTGATGCGGGCCCCGATGGAGTCGCCCTCCTTGCGCAGGCGCCGGATGAGGGCCTCCAGCTCCGGGACCAGCTCCGGGTCGGGGCAGAAGAAGGGGTTGCGGTCCACGGCCTCCCAGTCGATGCGGCGGGCCTTGAGGGGGCCCATCTGGGCCAGGTAGCCGCGGATCTCCACCCCGTGGCGCTCCCGCAGCCACTTGCGGGCGATGGCCCCGGCGGCCACCCGGGCCGCGGTCTCCCGGGCCGAGGCCCGGCCCCCGCCCCGGTGGTCCCGCAGGCCGTACTTCTGCTGGTAGGTGTAGTCGGCGTGCCCCGGGCGGAAGCGGTCGGCCAGGCGGTCGTAGTCCCGGGAGCGCTGGTCCACGTTCTCGATGAGCAGGGCGATGGGGGTGCCCGTGGTGCGCCCCTCGAAGAGGCCGGAGAGGATCCGCACCCGGTCCGGCTCCCGGCGCTGGGTGACGTAGCGGGACTGGCCCGGGCGGCGCCGGTCCAGGTCCCGCTGGATGTCCGCCTCGCTCAGGGCCAGGCCCGGGGGGCAGCCGTCCACCACCGCCCCCAGGGCGGGGCCGTGGCTCTCGCCGAAGGTGGTGACGCGGAAGAGGGTCCCGAAGCTGCTGCCGCCCATGGGCCGCTATTGTCGGCCCGCCGGGGGGCGCGTCAAGGGCCGCCGCGGCCCAGGCCCGGGCATCAGATCACCTTGGAGTAGCGCTGCGGGCCCTGCCGCCGTCGCAGGTAGCGGTCGAAGACCATGCAGATGTTGCGGATGAGCAGCCGGCCGGCGGGCAGCACCCGGATGCGCAGCCCCTCCCGCTCCAGCAGCCCGTCGGCCTCCATGGGGGCCAGGTTGGCCAGCTCCTCGGCGAAGTAGCGCTCCGGATCCACGCCGTGGCGGGCCCCCAGCTCGGCCAGGTCCAGCTCGAAGTGGCAGATGAGCCGGGTGATGAGCTCCCGCCGCAGGCGGTCGTCCGCGTCCAGGCGCACCCCCCGCAGCACGGGCAGGCGCCCCTGGGCCAGGCGCTCCTGGTAGGGGCCCAGCTCCTTCAGGTTCTGGCTGTAGCAATCAGCCACCATGGAGATGGCGGTGGCCCCCATGGCCACCAGGTCGCAGTCGGCGTGGGTGGAGTAGCCCTGGAAGTTGCGATAGAGGGTCCCCTCCCGCTGGGCCACGGCCAGCTCGTCGTCCGGGCGGGCGAAGTGGTCCATGCCGATGTAGACGTAGCCCGCCCCCTCCAGGTAGGCGATGGCGGCCTCCAGGATGGCCAGCTTCTCCGCCGGCGGCGGCAGGTCCTCGGCCCGGATGCGCCGCTGGGGCCGGAACAGCTCGGGCAGGTGGGCGTAGTTGAAGATGGACAGCCGGTCGGGACCCGCGGCCACCACCCGCTCCAGGGTGCGCAGGAAGCTGTGCCGGTCCTGGAAGGGCAGGCCGTACATCAGGTCCACGCTGACGGAGCGAAAGCCCACCGCCCGGGCCTCCTCCAGCACCCGGAAGGTCTGCTCCGGGGACTGGATGCGGTTCACCGCCCGCTGCACCCGGGGATCCAGGTCCTGCACCCCCATGCTCAGCCGGTTGAAGCCCAGCTCCCGGAGCAGGGCCAGGGTCCCCTCGCCCACCTCGCGGGGGTCCACCTCGATGGAGTACTCGCCCTGGTCGTCCTCCCGCAGCCGGAAGTGGCGCCGGGTCTGCTCCATCAGGGCCCGCATCTGGGCGTGGCTGATGAAGGTGGGGGTGCCGCCGCCCCAGTGGAGCTGCTCCACGGTCCGGGAGCGGTCGTAGAGGGCCCCCTGCAGGGCGATCTCCCGGTGCAGGGCCTCCAGGTAGGGCACGGCCCGGGAGCGGTCCTTGGTGGGCACCTTGTTGCAGGCGCAGTAGAAGCAGAGGGTGTCGCAGAAGGGGATGTGGAAGTAGAGGGACAGGGGCCGGCCGGAGGCGTTGCTGGCCTCCGCGCAGGCCCGGTAGTCGGCCTCGGTGAAGCCCTCGTGGAACTGAGGCGCCGTGGGATAGGAGGTGTAGCGCGGGCCGGCCCGGTCGTAGCGGCGGATCAGCTCGGCGTCGAAGCGTAGGCTCTGCAGCATGGGGCGCCTCGGCACGAGAGGGCTGTAGGAAAATCTGGCTCGAAAATCTGGCTCATTGTATGGAAATCAGCCGGGCTCCGGTAGCCGCCCGGCGGGCACCCCTCCGGCGGCCCGCTCCAGCTCCTCCCGGCCGGCCTCCAGCTCCTCGCGGGTGACCACGAAGACCCCCTCGCCGCCGCGCTCCAGCTCCACCCAGGTCAGGGGCAGCCCCGGCAGGCGGCGCTCCAGGGCCTCGCGGGCGGCCCCCACCTCCACCACCAGCAGCCCTTCCGGCTCCAGGTGCGCCGGGGCCTGGCGGAGCAGCGCCAGCACCACGTCCAGCCCCTCCGGCCCGCCGGCCAGGGCCAGGCGGGGCTCGTGGCGGTACTCGGGAGGCAGCCGGGCCAGCTCCTCCTCGGCGACGTAGGGGGGATTGCTGACGATGAGGTCGTAGCGCCGCCCTCCCAGGGCCGAGTACAGGTCCGAGCGCAGCAGGCGCACCCGCCCCTCCACGCCGTGGCGGGCCACGTTGCGCCGGGCCACCGCCAGGGCCTCGGGGGAGACGTCCACCGCGTCCACCTCGGCCTCGGGGAAGGCCAGGGCGCAAGCCACGGCGATGGCCCCGCTCCCGGTGCACAGGTCTAGGATGCGCCGGGGCGGGGCCTGCAACCAGGGCTCGAAGCCGCCCTCGATGAGCTCGGCGATGGGCGAGCGGGGCACCAGCACCCGGGGGTCCACGTGGAAGGGCAGGCCGGCGAACCAGGCCTCGCCCACCAGGTAGGGAGCGGGCAGGCGCTCCTCCACCCGCCGGCGCAGCAGGGCCACCGCCTCGCAGCGCTCCCGGCGGGTCAGGCGCGCCCCGAAGAGCTCCGGCGGCAGGGGCGGGCGCAGGCGCAGGGCGTGCAGCACCAGGGTCAAGGCCTCCTCCACCGGATCCGCGGTGCCGTGGCCCAGCCAGACCCCCGCCTCCTCCAGGCGGCTGGCGCCCCAGCGCACCAGGTCCCGCACCGTGCTGAGCTCCTCCACCGCCTCGTCCCAGCGCTCCCCCATGGCCCGCCCTCCGGCCGCTCCATCCGGCGACATCCTAGGCC
>WFXX01000212.1 GCA_015490395.1 Gammaproteobacteria bacterium
CCGCCGCCGGCCCTCGCCCGAGGAGCTGGAGGACCTCTTCTTCGCCTGGCGGATGGTCCGCTTCGTCAAGTCCAACGCCATCGTCTACGCCGCTGGCCGCGCCACCCTGGGCATCGGGGCCGGGCAGATGAGCCGGGTGGACAGCGCCCGGCTCGCCGCCCTCAAGGCCGAGGAGGCCGGACTCGCCTTGGAGGGGGCGGTCATGGCCTCGGACGCCTTCTTCCCCTTCCGCGACGGCATCGACCAGGCCGCGGCGCGGGGGGTGCGAGCCGTGATCCAGCCCGGGGGCTCGGTGCGCGACGAGGAGGTGATCGCTGCCGCCGACGAGCACGGCATGGCCATGGTGCTCACCGGCATCCGCCACTTCCGGCACTGAGCACCCAAAAGGGACGGGGCGCCCGAAGGCGCCCCGTCCGGCTGCGGCCTGCGCCGCTCAGCTCACCGGCTTGCCCTCGGAGTACTTGAGGGTGGCATTGTCGGGCATGCTCCCCATCCGCGCCGTGGGATCGTCGAAGGTGGGCACCGAGGCCAGATCCACCGCCTGACCCTGGCTGAGATCCGGGAAGCTCTTGCCCGCGGCCGGGGCGCTCACCTCGTTGAGGAAGACGCTCACCTCCAGGGGCCGCAGGTAGTACTCCGTGCCGTCGGTCCCCGTGACCAGCGTCCCGTCGGGCACGTTCACCACCTTGGCGGCGATCTCCGGGGTCATCTTCCAGCCGTTCTTGTCCAGGTCCTCATACGGGTTGGGCAGCCCGAACAGCCAGCCGTCGTACTGCAGCTGGAAGCTCTTGGTCTTGCCGGCCCCGTTGGCGAGCTGGATGGGCTGGAGCTGGATGGGATCGTCCAGGATCACGTAGTCGTCCAGCGTCGGGCAGCCCTGGCTCTTGCACAGGAACTGCTGGCTGCCCCACCCCCCCTGGGCGTCGTACTCCCAGTTGAACTGCACCGCGTTGGCGTCGAAGCCCATGGGGTTCGGCGCGGCGAAGCTCCCGTCCGCCTGCAGCACGTTGCCGCTGCTGTCGTAGGCCTGCAGCCCCCAGGTGTCGCCCGTGTAGAGCTGCCCGGTCTCGACGCCCGGCGTGCTCGGGTCGTCCGCCTGGTAGACCAGCATCATGAAGCTCGAGCTGGCCGGGTCGGTGTCCAGCTTCAGGCGCACGACCGGATTCCAGGGCGTGGCCAGGTAGGCCACCCCGGCGGGCAGGAAGCTCGCCGCGTTCTTGGGGTTGGCCGCCGACTGCAGCTCCAGCTGGACGCTGTAGGAGCTGGGGTCGTCCGCCGACTGGGTGCGGCGCACGATGTAGTTGGCGCCGCTGGCGAAGATGTAGTACTCCTGCCCCAGCTCCGGGCTGAAGTCCTGGTCCCCGCTGGGATCGAAGGTGGGCACCCACTTCTCCTCGTCGAAGGAGGCCAGCTTCTTCTGCACCCAGCCGGTCTTGCCGCCGCTGAAGTCGCCGGTGTAGGCCACGTAGATAGAGCCGCCCACGTTCACCATCAGGGTGGTGCCGGGCGCGGGCGTCAGGGCCGTCCCGGTGGACACCAGCTGCCCGTTCTGCTCCACCGCCTCCTCGAACCGCGAGGCCGAGGGATTCCAGACGAACTGCCGCGGCTCGCCGCCTCCCATGCCGTTTTCGATGATCTGCACGAACTTGCGGCCCGTGCTGTCGGGGACCAGCAGCCCGAAGTCGGTGAAGGCCACCGGGGCAGTGGTGCTCCCCGAGGGGCCGCGACAAACGGGAGGGCTCACCTCGGAGTCCAAGTAATAGCCGCTCGGGCAGGTCTTCCAGCCACTGCCGTCGAAGGCGATCTCGAAGGACTTGCTGACGAAAACCTCCACCGGCACGCCCCTGATGTCGTCCAGGGAGGCGTCCACCAGGGTGCGCTTGGTGAGGGTGCCCTTGAAGAGCGGCGACGCGTAGTAGGTCTGCGCCGGCTTGGAGGGATCCACGTCCTCCCGGGTGACCGGCGTCCCCGGGGCCAGCGTGGAGCTCCCGCCCCAGATCTGGTGCCGGCCCTGCCACGCCCCGTAGTAGCCGAAGAGGTCGTGGCCGCTGGCGCTGTCGGTGTAGCGGAAGGGGAAACCAAAGGCCTTGTGCCGGAGCACATCGTCGCCGGCGGCGATCCCTCGGGCAGCGTCGGCGTTGGCGAAGAAGAGCCCATAACGCTGCACGAACTCGGTCTTGGAGCCACGGTCCTTATATACCGGGTTGCCGCTGCCGTCGTCCACCGCCAGGTAGTCGGCGTTGTAGGCGTAAGCGGCGACCTTGGTGCTCATGGTGCAGCTGTCGGGGGTGTCCCCGCAGGTGAAGGTCGGATACTGCACCTTACCGTAGCCGCTGGCCAGGCCCCGGTGCATGATGGCCTTGACGGCGAAGGTGCCGGCCCCCTGGGGCCCACCCTGCTCCTCCATGCTGATCTTGAGCACGGTCTTGCCGTCCTGCTTGCGGGCCGAGGCGGTGAACCAGCCAGTATCGCCCAGCGCAGCGTTGATATCCCACTCCCCGTAGTCCTCGTAGGAGCCGTCGGCGTTCTGTACCGCGGGGCTGTAGATCTTGAACTCGGCGTAGATCACGCGGGTCTGGTTGGGGTTGTTGACGTCAGGCTCCTCCACCCAGGCCTGGACCACGTTCACGTCCTTACCGTTCTCCTGGACCATCTCCGAGCGGACCACCCAGGGTTGCAGGACCTTGGTCTGACGCCCCTGCTCCTTCTCCTCCCAAGCCACCATGGCCTTGTAGGGGCCCTGACCCACGTTCTCGGCGTAGCGGGTCTGGGCCAGGGCGTTGAAGATGGTCTCGATGATGGCGAACTGCTCGAGGGTGCGCTCCTCGACGTACTTCTTCACCACTGCCTTCTTGTAGTCGGAGTCCGCCGGCAGGTCGGCCACGGCCACCGCCGAGGCCAAGGCCCGCAGGCTGGCGGCCAGGCTGGCGGCTGTCGAGCCGCTCTCGGCCGGCACCGCGGAGATCTCGGTGGGCAGGGCGTAGCCGGTAAGCGAGGCGGCAAGGTTGCCGTTGGCAGGTGAAGAGGGGCTGGCGGAGTCAGAGCCATCCCCACAGGCCGTCAGGCCCAGGGCGGCGGCAAGAATGATCAGTTCCCGTCTCATGGTGCTTAGCTCTCCCGTCTCCCTAGCGGAACCGTGTCTGGGGCGACAGATCGTCGCCGGCTAGTTCCGGTTATCGGCGGCCCAGCTTCCGGGTTGAGGCCTGCTGTGGGCCCGAAGCGAGAACCGGGTCACATTTCGCAGCCCTCGCCCCTGCGGGAGCCCTTGGGGTATGCTCAGCGCCCCGGATCGCGGAGGGAGGCTCCGAGCATGAAGGTGCTCATCGTCGGCGGAGGAGGCCGCGAGCACGCCCTAGCGTGGAAGACCGCCCGCTCGCCGCGGGTGAAGCGGGTGTACGTGGCCCCGGGCAACGCGGGCACCGCTCGCGAGCCCGGCGTGGAGAACGTGCCCCTGGGGGCCGAGGACCTCGACGCCTTGGTGGACTTCGCCCGCCAGAAGGGCATCCAGCTCACCTTGGTGGGCCCCGAGGCGCCCCTGGTGGCCGGGGTGGTGGACCGCTTCCGGGCCGCGGGCCTGGCCTGCCTGGGGCCCACCGCGGCCGCCGCCCGCCTGGAGGGCTCCAAGGCCTTCGCCAAGGCCTTCATGGAGCGGCACGGCATCCCCACCGCCCGGCACGCCGTCTTCACCGAGCTGGACGCGGCCCTGGCCCACCTGCGCCACCGGGGCGCCCCCGTGGTGATCAAGGCCGATGGGCTGGCCGCGGGCAAGGGGGTGGTGGTGGCCCGCCGCCTGGAGGAGGCCGAGGCCGCGGTACGGGCCATGCTCGGCGAAGGGCGCTTCGGCGAGGCCGGGCGCCGGGTGGTGGTGGAGGATTGTCTCGAGGGCGAGGAGGCCAGCTTCATCGCCTTGGTGGACGGCGAGCATGTGCTGCCGCTGGCCAGCTCCCAGGACCACAAGCCCCTGCTGGACGGCGACCGCGGGCCCAACACCGGAGGAATGGGGGCCTATTCCCCGGCCCCGGTGGTCACGGAAGCGGTGCACCGGCGGGTCATGGAGGAGGTCATGCTGCCGGCGGTGCGGGGCATGGCCGAGGAGGGCCACCCCTACATCGGCTTCCTGTACGCCGGCCTCATGATCGCCCCCGACGGCAGCCCTCGGGTGCTGGAGTTCAACTGCCGCCTGGGCGACCCCGAGGCCCAGCCCCTCCTGATGCGGCTGGAGAGCGACCTCACCGAGCTGGCCGAGGCCGCCTTGGAGGGGGGGTTGGGGGCCGTGGAGGCCCGCTGGGACCGCCGGGCGGCCCTGGGGGTGGTGCTGGCGGCGGCGGGCTATCCAGAGCGGCCCCGGCTGGGCGATCCCATCGAGGGCCTGGAGGGCCCCTGGCCGGAAGGGATCCGAGTCTTCCACGCCGGCACCGCCGAGCGGGACGGACGGGTGGTCACCGCCGGCGGGCGGGTGCTCTGCGTCTGCGCCCTGGGCGAGAATGTGGGCCAAGCCCGCTGTCTGGCCTACGAGCAGGTGGGGCGCATCCGTTTCGAGGGCATGCATTATCGGCACGACATCGGCCGCCGGGCCCTGGAGCGCTCCGGCGGCCCCGGTAGGGAGGGATGCAAATGAGCGATGGAAGAGAGGCTACCTCCTTCGTAGCCATCCTAATGGGCTCGGACTCGGACCTGCCCGTGATGCAAACCACCGCAGAGGTCCTGGACTCCCTGGGCATCCCCCACGAGCTCAAGATCACCTCCGCACACCGCACCCCGGAGGAGACCCGGCGCTACGTGGAGGAGGCCGAGCGGCGAGGCTGTCGGGTGTTCATCGCCGGGGCGGGCCTGGCGGCCCACCTGGCGGGCACCGTGGCCGCCCTCACCACCCGGCCGGTGATCGGCGTCCCCTTGCAGGGCGGCCCCTTTCAGGGCCTGGACGCCTTGCTCTCCACGGTGCAGATGCCCGGCGGGGTCCCCGTGGCCACCGTGGCGGTGGGCAAGGCCGGGGCCCGCAACGCCGCGTATCTCGCCGCGCGCATCCTGGCCCTGGCCGACCCGGAGCTGGACCGGCGGGTGCGCCAGGACCGTGAGGCCCAGGCCCGGGCGGTGCTGGAGAAGGACGCCGCCCTGCGCCACCAGGGTAGCTGAGGCCCCTCCGGTGGCCGCCCGACCGTCCCACCCCGCGTGGCGGTGGCGGCAAGCCCGCCGGGTGCTGGCCGCCGGGGGCGTCTTGGCCTATCCCACCGAGGGCGTCTACGGGCTGGGCTGCGATCCCTCCTGTCCGGTGGCGGTGACCCGCCTCCTGTCCCTTAAGGGGCGCTCCTGGGAGCAAGGCCTGATCCTAGTGGCCGCCGAGCCCGGACAGCTCCGCCCCTGGGTGGCCCCTGCCGACCCCCGTTCCTGGGAGCGGGCCCTGGCCACTTGGCCGGGACCGGTAACCTGGGTCCTGCCCGCCGCCGCCTGGGTCCCGCCCTGGATCCGGGGCCGGCACCCCACGGTGGCCGTCCGGGTCACCGCCCATCCGCTGGCGGCGGCCCTGTGCCGGGCCTGGGGCGGGCCCTTGGTCTCCACCAGCGCCAACCGCCACGGCCGCCCACCCGCGCGCACCGCCCTCCAGGTGCGACGGGCCTTCCCCCGGGGCCTGGACCTGATCCTCCCCGGCCGCACCCTGGGCCTGGGCGGACCCACCGAGATCCGCGCCGCCGACGGCCGCCTCCTGCGTCAGGGCCCCACGCCGAGGACCAGCTGAGCCGCTATACTGGGCACAGCCCCGCGGGCCCATCCCTGGCCAGGAGAGGACACCATGGACCAGCAGCCCGACATCGCCGCGGTGCGCCGCTATCTCCTGGAGCTCCAGGACCGGATCTGCGCGGCCCTGGAGGCCGAGGACGGCGGGGGCCGTTTTCGGGAGGACCCCTGGGAGCGCCCGGGGGGCGGGGGCGGACGAACCCGCGTGCTCAGCGAGGGCCGGGTCTTCGAGCAGGCCGGGGTGAACTTCTCCCACGTCCGGGGCGACCAGCTGCCCCGGGCGGCCACGGCCCACCGCCCGGAGCTGGCCGGCCGGCGCTTCCAAGCCATGGGCGTGTCCCTGGTGATCCACCCCCGCAACCCCTACGTGCCCACCTCCCACGCCAACGTGCGCTTCTTCATCGCCGAGCGGGATGGCGAGGCGCCGGTGTGGTGGTTCGGGGGCGGCTTCGACCTCACCCCCTACTACGGCTTCGAGGAGGACTGCATCCACTGGCACCGCACCGCCCGGGCTGCCTGTGAGCCCTTCGGCGAGGACGTCTATCCCCGCTTCAAGCGCTGGTGCGACGAGTACTTCTTCCTCAAGCACCGCAACGAGCCCCGGGGCGTGGGCGGGCTGTTCTTCGACGACCTCAACGCCTGGGGCTTCGAGCGCAGCTTTGCCTTCATGAGAAGCGTCGGTGACCATTACCTGCCCGCCTACCTGCCCATCGTCCAGCGGCGCAAGGGCATGCCCTGGGGCGAGCGGGAGCGGGACTTCCAGCTCTACCGCCGGGGCCGCTACGTGGAGTTCAACCTCGTCTACGACCGCGGCACCCTCTTCGGCCTGCAGACCGGGGGGCGCACTGAGTCCATCCTCATGTCCCTACCCCCCCTGGTGCGCTGGCGCTACAACTGGCGCCCCGAGCCAGGCACTCCCGAGGCCCGACTCTACGAGGTCTTTCTCAAGCCCCGGGATTGGGCTGACGAGCAGGCGTAAGGCCGCTGCCGGGAGACGGTGCTGCTGGGCGGCCGCCAGGGTGGCCGCGCTCCCCAAAGACGGGGAGACCTGCCTGAGCTGCCAGCGGGCGCGAGGGGGGGCTCCTTGGGGCGTCTGCGTGCATCGCTGCTGCTGCCGCTGATGCTGCTGGCTTGGGCGGCTGCGGCGAGCCCACCCCAAATGCCGACGCCATGTCCGGCGATCCGCCCGACCGCAGGAGAAGGCCCTTGGAGCCCCGATCGCGCTGAGGCGCATCCTCAGGGAGGACGGCTGCCCGCACGGCGCCCGCGGTGTAGCGCCGCCCAACGGCGAACGCTGCACCAACACAGCATACAACCATCTGTGACGCCCAGCCCACCGAGGCGGCACCAACGCAGGCCTTGCACGGCCTGCCACAGCTGTCAGACCGAATCGCGGCGCGCCGCTACGGTATTTACTAATATGTGCGTAGTAGTACGGACTACCCGTCGGCCAGGATGTACCGGCACTCCAGATGACGGAAGAAGCTCCGCACCAGACCGGGCAGACGCTGGATGCTGCGCAGGGCAGACAGCACCAGCCGCTTGAGCTGATCCGGGCCCGTCACGACCCGCTTGCCGATCCGGTGGCTCTTGGCGTGGTTCCAGACCTGCTCGACCGGATTGAGCTCCGGCGAGTACGGCGGCAGGAAATGCAGCTCCAGCCGGCCGGCCGTCCCCTCGACGAACTTCCGCACCGCACGGCTGCGGTGCACCGGATGGCCGTCGCA
>WFXX01000213.1 GCA_015490395.1 Gammaproteobacteria bacterium
TGCTGGAGCTGACCCGGGCGGGGCGGCCCAACCCCTTGGGCCTGCGGCGCAGCCACCTGGAGCGGGTGGCCTACGCCCTGCAGGGGGAGCGGCTGGAGCGCTGGAGCTGGGAGGCCCTGGACCGCCCTCCCGGTGCCTTGCCCTACCGGGAGGTCCTCCTCGAGGGCGTGCGCTCCCTGAGGCTGCGCTTCTTGGGCCCGCCCGGCAGCGGCCCGGCGGGCGACGGCTGGCAGCCGGACTGGCCGCCCGCCTCCCTGGCGGCCGGCGGGCAGGGGGAGAGCCCCTCCCTGCCCCGGGCCGTGGAGCTGGAGCTGGAGCTGGAGGGCTGGGGGGCGCTGCGGCGCCTGCTGGCGGTGCGCGAGGGATGAGCGGCGGCATGCGGACAGGCAGCAGCGGCGCGAGGGCGGCATGAGGCGCGAGCGGGGCGTGGCCCTGATCACCGCGGTGCTGGTCACCGCCCTGGCCACCTTGGCGGCCGTGGCCCTGGCCTCCCAGCAGGCCCTGGCCCTGCGCCGCACCGGCAACCTGCTGGACGCCGACCGGGCCCGGCTCTTTGCCTTGGGCGTGGAGGGCTGGGTGGGCCGGCTCCTGGCCCGGGACGCCCGGGAGGGCCCCGTGGACAGCCTGGGCGAGGACTGGGCCCGGCGCCTCCCGCCCCTGCAGGTGGAGGGGGCCACCGTGGCGGGGCGCCTGGAGGACCTCCAGGGCCGCTTCAATCTCAATAACCTCCTGGACGGGCAGGGCCGTCCCAGCGCCACCGACCTGGAGCGCTTCCGGCGCCTGCTCCGGATCCTGGAGCTGGACCCCGCCCTGGCCGACGCCGTGCTGGACTGGATGGACGCCGACCAAGAGGTGACCTATCCCGGTGGGGCCGAGGACGGCCTCTACCTGAGCCTGGACCCCCCCTACCGCAGCGCCGCCCGCCCTTTCGCCGAGGTCAGCGAGCTGCGCCTGGTGCACGGCTTCGACGAGGCCGCCTACCGGCGTCTGGCCCCTTACGTCGCCGCCCTGCCCGGGCGCGCCGCCATCAACGTCAACACCGCCCCCGTGCCCGTGCTGCGCTGCCTGGCCGAGGGGCTGGGCGAGGCCGAGGGCGAGGCCCTGGCGGCGGCTCGGGGCGAGGGCGGCTGGGCCAGCGTGGACGCCTTCCTGCGCGCCGAGCCTCTGCGCGGCAGGACCGTGGCCCGGGAGGGCCTGGACGTGGGCAGCGCCCACTTTCTCCTCCAGGCCGAGGTCCGCTACGGGCGCGGCCGGGTGCTCCTGTACAGCCTGCTGCGCCGGGAGGGTGAGGCGGTGCGGGTGATCCAGCGGGCCCTCGGGGTCTACGGGGGCGCCGGGCCCGAGGGCGAGCCCCCCCGGGAGGAGGCCGCCTGATGGCCCGCCGGCCCCTGTGCCTGCGTCTCCCCCCTCCCGGGGGCGAGGCCGCCTGGGCCGCCGCCGGGGAGGAGGGGCTCCACCGGGGCCCCCTGGCCGAGGCCGCCCAGGCCGCCGCAGGGCGCCCCCTCTGGGTGCTGGTCCCCACGGAGGCCGTGCTCCTGACCCGGGTCCGGGCCCCCACCCGGCGCCGGAGCCGCCTCCGTCAGGCCGTGCCCTACCTGCTGGAGGAGCGCCTGGCCCAGGACGTGGAGGCGCTGCACTTCGCCCTGGGGCGGCCCGCCCGGGACGGGGGCGTGCCGGTGGCCGTGGTGGAGCGGGCCCGCATGGCGGGCTGGCTGGAGACCCTGGCCGGCGCGGGCCTGCGCCCCCAGGCCCTGGTGCCCGACGCCCTGGCCCTGCCCTGGGAGCCGGAGACCTGGACCCTGGCGGCCGAGGAGGCGAGCGGCCGGGTGCTGGTGCGCCAGGCCCGGGAGGTCGGTTGGGCCGCCGAGGCCGAGCTCCTCCCCGCCCTGCTGGGCCGGGCGCTGGAGCGCGCGGGAGCAGGGCGGCCGCGGCGGCTGCGGCTCTGGGTGCCGGAGGGGGCGGCCGAGCCTCCTCTGCCCCCCCTCGCCGGAGAGGGCCCGGCCGTGGAGCGGCAGCCCCCGACCGCCGCCTTGCTCGCCCTCCAGGCCGCCGCCCTGGCCCGGGAGGGCGTGCCCCTGGACCTGCTCCAGGGCGGCTTCGGCGCCGGGGAGCGCCTGGGCCGGGCCTGGCGGCCTTGGCGGGCCACCGTCCTGCTGCTCGCCGCCGCGCTGATCGGGCAGGCCGCCCTGGCCGCCTGGGAGGTGCGCGAGCTGGACCGGCGCCTGGAGGCCCTGGAGGCCGAGGCCGCCCGGCTGCTGCGCCGCGCCTTCCCCGAGGTGCGCCGCGTGGTGGCGCCCCGGGTGCAGATGGAGCGGCGCCTGGAGGCCCTGCGGGCCGCAGGGCGGGAGCCGGAGCTGCTGGCCCTGCTGGACCGGCTGGGCCAGGCCCTGGCCGCCGTCCCCGGGGCCCGCCTGGAGCGCCTGCGCTACCGGCGGGGCGAGCTGCGCCTGGCCCTGCGGCTGAAGGACCTCCGGGCCCTGGAGGCCCTCAAGGCCGGCCTGGGCGGGGCCCTGACCGTCCAGGTCCTGGGCGCCGACAGCGGCGAGGGGGGCGTCCGCGCCCGCCCCTCCTTGGATCGCACCAGGAGGCGGGCGGGATGACGGAGGCCTGGCTGGCCTGGTGGCGGGGGCTGGCCCCCCGGGAGCGCCTGGCCCTGGCCCTGGGCGGGGCCGCGGCCCTCCTGCTCCTGGCCTGGGGCCTGCTCTGGGCGCCCCTGCAGGAGCGGGCGGCGCGGCTGCGCGAGCAGGTGGCCCGCCAGGAGGCGGAAGTGGCCTGGATGCGCCGGGCCGCCGCTGAGGCCGCGCGGCTGCGCGCCGCCGCCCCCCGGACCCGGCCGTCCGGCTCCCTCCTCGGCCTGGTGGACCGCACCGCCCGGGCGGCCGGCCTGGGCCAGGCCCTGGCCCGGGTGCAGCCCCAGGGCGAAGCCCGGGTGCGGGTGCGCCTGGAGGGGGCCCCTTTCGACGGCCTGGCCCGCTGGCTGGGGGAGCTGGCCGCCGCCGGGCTGCGGGTGGAGGAGCTGGACGTGGAGCGGGAGGCCCGGGGCGGCGAGGGCCGGGTGCGGGCCCGCCTCACCCTGGCCCGGGAGGGGACGGGATGAGACCCCTGCGCTGGATCCTGGCCGGCCTGGCCCTCTACCTGGGCGCCCTCCTGGCCACCCTCCCCGCCCCCTGGGCCTGGTGGGCCCTGGAGCGGTGGCTCCCGGAGCGCACGGCCGCCGTCCTGCCCCGGCTCCATGGCCTGGCGGGCAGCCTCTGGGAGGGGGAGGCGCGGCTGGCCCTCTGGCGGGGCTGGCGCCTGGAGGGCCTGCGCTGGGAGCTCCATCCCGCCGCCCTCCTGGCCGGGCGCGCCGAGGCCCGCCTGGCCCTGGAGGCCCCCGCCCGGGGCGCCGGCGTGCTGGCCTGGTCCCCCGGCGCCTGGCAGGCCCGGGAGCTGCGCCTGGAGCTCGACCCCGAGGGGCTGGCCGCCCTCCTTGCCCGGGCCCCCGGCGGCCGCCTCCTGGCCCTGGACGGCCGGGTGGTGGCGGAGGTGGCCCGCCTGCGCCTCGCCGCCGGGGACGGCCGCTGGCGGGCCGAGGAGGCCCAGGGCACCCTGGTCTGGACCGGCGCCGGCCTGCGCCGGCCCGTGGCCGTGGCCCTGGGCGCCTTCCGCGCCCGGCTGGAGGCCGAGGAGGGCGCCCTGCTGCTGCGCTTCCGCGACGCCGGCGGCCCCCTGGAGGCCCAGGGGACCCTGCGTCTGGACCTGCCCCGCCGCCGCTACCGCCTGGAGGCCGCCCTGGCCCTGCGCGAGCGCTCCCGCACCGACCTGGCCCAGGCCCTGCGCCTCCTCGGCCGCCCCGGCCCCGACGGCCGCCTCCGCCTCCGCCAGGAGGGCCCCGCCCCCTTCCTGCCCTGAAGCCCTGGACTCGGCCAACGCCCGCCGCTACCTTTCCGTGCCGGGGACCGGCGGCCCCCTCGGGGGGGACAGGGAAGAAGAGATGGGGCCCAGGGAGGAGGGCGCCATGCATCGCTACACGGCATGCGGGCTGCGCAAGGCGTGGCTGCGCAACGGCTATGTTCTGCGCGAGCCCCCCTACGGGCCGGCGGTGGCCGTGCACGACGTGGCCGGGCCGCACCGGGCCATCGGCCTGTGCCTGGTGGACCGCAAGCCCCGGCTCTCGGGCAGCGCGATCCGCTTCCTCCGGGTGGAGATGGACCTCTCCCAGGCCCGGCTCGCCCGCCTCCTGGGGGTGAGCGAGGTCCGCCTGCGGGCCTGGGAGTCTGGCCGCCAGCACATCACCCGTCCCCCCGAGCGCCTGCTGCAGGGCCTCTACCGCGAGCACGCCCGAGGCGAGGGCACCGTGCGCCAGCTCGTGGAGCGCCTCGCCCGCCTGGAGCACGAGGAGCGCTGGACGGGCATGGAGCTCGAGGAGACCCGCCGGGGCTGGGAGGCCCGGACGGCCTGAGGCGCCACCCGGACGGCACGGACGCCGACGATGGCAGATTCCCAACCCCAGACGGGACGGCCGCGCAGGACCACGCGGTCATGGATGCGCCAGGCGCCGCACTGCATCCGGCTTGCCAGCGCCGTCCTGGGCCTGGCGCTGGCGACGGGGCTGCTGCTCCTCGGCCTCTACCAGGCCCGGGTCGGCTTCCATCCCACCGCCGCCGGCGGTCTCCTCGATGCGGTGTCCCTGGCGCTCGCCTTCTCCTTCGGGCTGATGGCCCTGTTCGTCCTGGGCATGCTGACCCTCTCCGGCCACGCGCTCTGGGTCCTGCTGCTGGAGCTCCTGAGCGCCCTGGCCCGCCTGGCCCGCCGGCTGGGACAAAAGGGCTGGCGCGCATTGGCCGGCCTGGGACAGTGCCTGAGGCGCAAGCGGTGCGTCCAGGCCGTGGCGGCGGTATCGCGGGACGTCCGTCGGGACACCGCTCGCCTTACCGGCAAGCTGACCACCTGCCTCCGGCAACGGCTATCGTGCGCCCCTCACGAGCCGCCTCGGGATGAGGCACCCGAGCGCCCGAGACAGACGGGCTGCGACCCGTCCGAAGACGAGCCATCCTTAGGCGCCTTCGTTGCCGCGCTGTGGAAAGCGCTGCCTTCCAGAAGCTGGTGCGAGCGGGCAAGCTGGCTCCTTGCTCTGGGTGTCGGCAGCCTCTTCGCCTACCTCTATGTTGCCGCCTCCGGCACCCCATGGCCGGACGTCCTTGCCGCGGCCCTGCTCCTCGGGGCCCTGCCCTTGCTGTGGCGCGCCTGGGGCCTGCGCCGCCGTCAGGGGCTATCCGCTGCGGGCCCCGTCGTCTTCACGCTCATGATGGGGGTCGCCGTCCTTCTGGCCTTCCAATGGGCCAACCCCCCCGCCATCCTCAATGCAGCCGCCTACAAGGCCGGCCTGCGCGGGCCGGCCGGCGTGACGCTGTATCTGCGCCGGGATGATCCGGCGGTGCGAGGACTCATCGCCAAGGGTTGGGCAAAGCCGCTGGAGCCGCATCTGGCGGTGATGGCGCAGCCCGACCTGCGCATCGTCTGGCAGGGCCCCGGCCAGGAGCTGGCCCTCCAGTGGCAGGAGCGGGGCCGCACGATCCGCGCCGTGCTCCCCAGGAAGGCGGTGGTGGCCACGGTGCCCCCGCC